>NZ_JBEZLR010000051.1:0-64377 GCF_040652275.1 Streptomyces sp. NPDC048275 | reverse complement strand
CCTTCGAGACGTCGCTGACCAAGCTCGGCCTGGACTACCTCGACCTGTACCTGATGCACCAGCCCTACGGCGACGTGTACGGCCAGTGGCGCGCCATGGAGACCCTCCACCGCGAGGGCCGGGCCAAGGCCATCGGCGTCGCCAACTTCTACCCCGACCGACTCCTCGACCTCATCATCAACAACGAGATCACCCCGGCGGTCAACCAGATCGAGACCCACCCGTTCTTCCAGCGCGCCGACTACCAGGAGCTCATGCGCGAGCACGGGGTCCAGATCCAGTCATGGGGCGGGTTCGCCGAGGGCAAGAACAACCTCTTCACCAACCCGGTCCTGAGCGGGATCGGTGAGAAGCACGGCAAGTCGGTGGCGCAGGTCGTGCTCCGCTGGCTGACCCAGCGCGGCATCGTCGCGATCCCCAAGTCCGTGCGCCCCGAGCGCATGGCGGAGAACATCGACATCTTCGACTTCGATCTCACCGACGACCAGATGGCGTCCATCGCCACCCTGGAAACCGGCGGCTCGCTGTTCTTCGACCACCACGACCCGGCCATGGTCAACTGGCTCAGCGCGCGGCGCCTGGACAGCTGACCTGGCAAACGGTGACAGCCACTCCAGAACTCTCGCGCGGGTGCCTTCCCTCGTCCGCACCGAGGCACCCGCGCGGGAGGAATTTCCGCCTCGTCGCCGCCCTCACGGCGACTCCCACCCCACGGACGAGAGCCTGATCATGTCCCAGAACATCACTGACGTACTCGTGGTCGGCGCGACCGGCAGCATCGGACAGCTCGCCGTGCACGCCGCACAGCGACACGGCCTGCGCCCGCGGGCACTCGTGCGCGACCTGCGGCGAGCGCAACAACTCCTCCCCGGCGTCGAACTGGTACAGGGCGACCTCGAGAATCCCGCCTCCCTGCGACGCGCGGTCAACGGAGCCGACGCGCTCGTCCTCACCCACGGATCCGGTGGCGACCCCCGACCGGACGCCCGTGCGCACGTCGACTACGGCGGCGTACGCAACATCCTGCGAGCCCTCGACGGCGCCCAGCCGCGCGTCGCGCTGATGACCTCCATCTACTCCACGCGCAGCGACATCCCCGGCGCCACCCCGTGGAAGCGGCGCTCCGAACGCCTCCTGCGAGCCAGCGGCCTGCCCTACACGATCGTCCGGCCCGGCTGGTTCGACCACGCCGGCCCCACTCAACGGCGGCTCGTCCTGGAACAGGGCGGTACGGCCGACGGCGGGATCGCCCGCGACCAAGTCGCCGAGACACTGGTACGCAGCCTGCTGACCGGCACCGCACTGGGCAAGACGTTCGAGCTGATTGCCGCCGAGGGAGATGAGCCGTCGGACTGGGCGGGGCTCTTCGGTGCCCTCAAGAGTGACCAGTCCGGCTCCATGGACGGCGTGTTGGACCCGGCCGACCTCCCTGTCGAGGCCGAGCCACAGGCAGTGCGCGCGGATCTCGACGCCGTCCGTTCCCTTCGCGGAACCAGCGGATGACAGCCGGCGGAGTCAGCGCCGGGAAGGACAAACCTGCCGCGCTGGGGCGACGTGCGCTCCTTCGTGGCGTACTGCTGGGAGGAGCCACCGTCATGACCGGTGTCCAGATCACCGGCTGTTCCCCGTCGCAGTCGGGCGAGGCGGCGCCGGAATCCAGTGACCGATCTGCCGCGACACCCTCGCCCGGGAAGCGGGTCCTGCTGACCTACTTCTCTCGACCGGGCGAGAACTATTACTACGGCGGACGTACCGACCTCAAGACCGGAAACACCGAAGTCCTCGCCCAATTGATCAACGAGCGCATCGCGTGCGACGTGCACCGCATCGAAGCCGTCGACCCCTACCCCGACGACTACGACGAGACGGTCGCCCGCAACGTCCGCGAACAGGACGCCGATGCGCGGCCGGCCATCGCCAACCCCCCATCCTCGATCGACCGTTACGACGTGGTGCTGCTGGCCGGCCCCATCTGGAACGTCCGAGCGCCCATGATCATGTCGACCTTCGCCGAGAGGTACGACTTCCGCGGCAAGACGGTCCATCCGATCACGACCTACGCGATGAGCGGACTGGGCACCACCGCGCGCGACTACGCGGCGTCCTGTCAGGGCGCGACCATCGGTGAAGGGCTCGCGGTGCGCGGCGAGGAAGTCCAGAAGGCCGATGCCGAAGTCCGGTCGTGGCTGCGGCGCATCGGCGTTCTCCAGGACTGACCCCGTCTCTCCATCATCGGGTAGGTGCTCATGGCGGCAGGTCTGACCGTCCTCTGCCTCGTCCCGGGATCCGCACCCACCTGGGTCCTGGTCGTGCTGATGGTGCCGGTCGGTGCCGGCGGATCCCTGGCCGTGCCTGCGGTGAGCCGGACGAGGTGCGGACCGTGGTGAACACCCATATGCACTGGGACCACAGTTCAAACAACCACCTGTTCCCCAACGCCCGAGTCGTCGTTCAGCAACGCGAACTGGACTTCGCCCGAAATCCGGTCACATGGCACCGGATGCTCTTCGACGTCGTCCCCGGCTTGCGCCCCGCGTGGCAACGAGCCGAGGAGAGGCTGTCGCCCGTCGACGGCGACACCGAGCTGGCTCCGGGAGTCACCCTCGTCGCCCTGCCCGGTCACACACCAGGGTCACAGGGTGTCCTCGTCGAGGCCGCAGGAGGCCGCTACCTCATCGCCGGTGACTGCGTCTACCTCTACGACAACTGGCACGGCGACGACGACGCCGAGCACATCCCTCCGGGCTACTACACCGATCTCGTCGCCCACGAGCAGAGCCTTCGCAAGATCGAGTCGCTCGCCTGCGAGGTGATCCCGAGCCACGACTCGCGCGTCGTGGAGCGCAAGATCTTCAAGTAACGCGTGGGGTTGTCCAAGGTCCGGTTGTCGAGGCGATGAACGCACTGCAGGGCCGAACCGGCGGGGGGCGAGGCTGTCGGCTCGGTAGCTCCACTGGACGTGCCCTGCTGCAAGGCTTCCGCCTTACCGCGACGCTTCTTCCTTGATCTTCTGGATGGCGTCGTTGAAGCCGTCCGGGGTGCCGCTCGAACCTGCGACACGATCGAGGTTCACGTCGTCGGTAACCCCGAGCACGTCGCCGCACTGTCCGGCCTGGCGCCGGCTCCGGTGGAGCCTCGACGAGGTGAGCCCCGCTTATAGCAGACAGACGATCCGCCTGGAAGGAATGTTGGGGGCCCTGTCACTGCGCTGATCAGGGTTCCCTGGCACAACGCGGCCTGTCGCAAGTTGAGTGCTTCGACCAAGGTGGGGGCACGAGCGCGTATGTCCCGCGCTCACCGTTGGCGCGCCGCCCGTGGCGGACCCCCCGGTCGCACACAGAAGGCGTGAGGCCAGTACGGCCACTCAACCGCGTACAGCCTTCGGCCACCGAGGATTCCCGGAGCGCCGCGAATGGGGGAAGGCCTCTTTCCCACTCCTCGGACGAAAGTCGATTGAATGAGAACGGCCGAAAGCAGGCGCACAGTGCGAGATGGAGCACCCAGGTTCGTGCTCGCGCTGGCCGCTCTCCTGGTGGCCCTGCAATTCATCGGTGTGCTGGTGTCCAACGCGTCCGGGCACGCCGCCTACGGTCCCGCCCCGGCGCCCGTGGAGTGGTCCACGAGCGCAGATGTCGCCGACCAGGCCGGTGAGTTCGCCACCTGTGACGACGTCGGGCAGACAGTAGACCCGACCTCCAGGCCCGCGGGCCGTGACCGCCACCGCCCCGCCGCGGAGCCTCACACGAAGCCGTCCGTCGGCGGCGTCCGGGGATACGAGTTCACGGCGCTTTCTCCAGGCAGCCTCACGGCCCTGCAATGCGCATCGAGATCTTCTGGCGCTCCCTCGCTCGCGTCACTTCAGGTGTTCCGCTGCTGAGTCGGCCTGTAGGCCGAACCACCGCCATGGATAGCCGACACGCCGTCAACGGCACTCGATGAAGAACCTCAGGACTTGACCCGGCCGGCCGAGGGTCAGCGCCTCTGGTTCTGCTGCACCGCCTGAGTGGTCCCCTCGCTGATCACCAGCGCCCGCCCCCGTGCGCTCTTCGAACTGTGGACTGCGGGCACACATGCGGCGTCGTCGGCGTGTCGGTGCGCGGCGCCATGGACGACCGAACGAAGTCTCCTCGCCTACGCCAGGACTTCGCCGCGTCACTCGTCTCCATCCTGCGGGATGAATCCTCAAAACTCACTGAAAAGGGCTTGCGCGTGAAGCCGAAACACAAGCTGATCACCCTGATTGCTGTCGCCGTCTTGACTATGGCAGCGCTCATCTACGTCAACCTGCAAAACGTACGGGATGCAGGCCCACGAGCACGGATAAGCCAGTGGAGTCTTAGCGATGCTGCGTAAGCTGCTGTTCTGGAGCTTCGCGGTCGTGTTTCCGCTCCCGCTGGTACTCACCTATGACTTCGTGGCCACCGCACCTGGGCCCCTGAAGTTCTACATATTCCTCGGCCTGATCGCCTATGCATGGTGGCTGCTATCCATCGTGCTCAGCGTGAGGCCGTCCTGGCTGGACCGCTTTGTGGGGCTGCCAGCTATTTACGGCCTGCATGGGATGCTCGGTGTGCTCGCGATCATCGCGGCCTATGTGCACCGCGATTACTCCTACTCGCCGAGTCCTCTGGCGCGGGACCTGGGAGATTGGGGGTTCTACGGGGCCCTCACAGTGTTGTTCTTCTCTGGGTTCTTCATGAGCGGGTGGTTGGTCGACAGGTCGAGACTGATACTGAAAACCAAGGGTTTTCTGGAGATTGTCTTTCGCCACCAGCTGTCTGTGTGGATTCATCGACTCAACCTGGCGATCGTGGCGATGATCTGGCTGCACACCCACCTACTCGTGAGAGTGAACCAGCACTTTGCATTCATGATGCTCTTTGATTTGTACACAGTGGCGGCACTGGGCATCTACGCGTGGAAGAAATGGATCGCACCCGACACCTATTTGCGAGGTACCGTCATAAGCAATGACGCGCTCGGCGGGTCGACCCGAAGCATGTCGGTGGGCCTCGACAGCGAGGCGGCGACCTTGCAGCCAGGAGACTTCTTCTTCCTCAGGTTCGAGGGATCCTCCTCTGTGAGCAAAGAATGGCATCCCTTCTCAGTGACCGACGACAACCGGGAAACCCTGACCTTCACGATTCGTCAGCACGGAGATTTCACTCGCCGCCTCGACAACGTCGAGGCGGGAACCCGCGTGCGTTTGGAGGGCCCGTTCGGCCGCTTCGAATCGATCATCCAGGGTCGAGCCCGTGAAGCTCCGCTCGTCCTCGTCGGAATGGGCGCGGGCGTGGCGCCGCTGCTCAGCCTGGCAGCAGCTCACCACACCACGCGAGAGATTCACCTGCTGTGGGCAGTACGCAGCCCAGAAGATGCCTACTACCGCGACGTGCTCAAGGAGTACGAGTCGGCGGCTGGCAGCCGATTGCAGGTCACTGTAAGCGTTGGCCGGTTCCGCCGCGAAGATATCGCCAACACATTGCCTGCAGAGGCAATCACGAAGGGCACGTTCTTCATCGTGGGTCCGAACCCCGCCGTATTGGCAAACCAGCGCCTACTACGGCGAATGGGAGTCTCTGCACGGCGCATACACCAAGAACGGCTCACCATGTAGACGCCGCAATGTCGATCGATATCACCTAAGACAGGGAGTTCACTGAGATGACAAGCGCAACACGACGCCAATTCCTTGCACTGGCCGGTGCCGCAATGGCGGGAGCCAGCGTCGCAGGCTGCTCGATAATAGGGGGAGGCGACACCTCCAGCGGTTCGGGGCCCTCGAAAATTGACCGCCCTCTGGATAAAACGCGCACTTTGGTCACCTATTTTTCGGTGCCCGAAACCGACGACCCGGACAACATGACCGAAGACGAGGAGAACAGCACACACGTCGTTGACGGAAAAGTTCTCGGGAACACCCAGTACGTCGCGCAAATCATCGAGAAGCGTACCGGAGCTGACGTGTTCCGTATCGAGACGGCAGAAAATCTGCCCCTTGATCACGGTACGCTCGAAGACCTCGCGCTCGAACAACAAGAGGCAAACGCAAGGCCGGAACTCAAAGCACTGATCCCGAACCTTGAAGCATACGACACCGTATTCATCGGCTACCCAATCTGGTGGTACGACCTACCGATGCCTGTGTACACATTCCTCGAACAGCATGACTTCAGCGGAAAGAACATCATTTTGTTCAGCACTCATGGCGGAAACCGTCTGGGAGAAACCGTAGGAGCCATCACCGAAAAGCTTTCCGATTCCACTGTCATCAGTAATGCGTTCACGATCTCGCGAGATGACATGGAAAATACCGAGGCGGAGGTGGGCAATTGGCTCGACAGCCTCGGATAAGGAATGAGGGGTCAGCCTCAGGACAGTCTGCTCTGGACGGGCCGGAGCCGAGAGCCGACCGGTTCGCCGTCCGGCCTGCGCTGCGGTGGTGGTTCGGGCGTCGGGGAGCCGGGGCAGATCCGCGGCAGCAGGTTGGGCCTACGGCACAGCCCGCGGAAACGCGAGCAGGTGACTCCGGCACAGAGGAACTCGTTTCCGGCGAGCCGATGTCCGGGGCGGCGCATCGCGGCGAGGCCGATGCCGATGCCGATGCCGTACGAGACATCGCCGGACCCGTAACCGTACTGGACCCTCCGCACGCATCATCGCCCACGCGGTCGACCGACGTTGCCCCCACCGGCCCGTCACGCCGCCTCTTCGTCTCCCGCGTCGTGGGCGGCGCCGCCGCAGCCGTCGCCGTCGGAACCGTGGGCCACGGCACGTACGGTGTCCTCCGCGGGCCGAAGGTGAAGCGCGTCGAGGTTCAGCTGTCCAAACCGTCACGCAGCGCGCACGGGTTTCGGATCGCCGTGGTCAGCGACATCCACGTCGGCCCCATCCTGGGCTGTGGCTTCACCCAGCGGGTCGTCGACACCATCAACGCGACCCAGCCCGACCTGATCGCGGTCGTCGGCGACCTGGTGGACGGCAGCGTCGAGAATCTCGCCCCGGCCGTCGAACCACTCGCTCAGCTCCGGGCACGACACGGCACGTACGTCGTCACGGGCAACCACGAGTACATCTCCGGTGCCGAGCCGTGGATCGAGAAGGTACGGGAGCTGGGGCTGCGCCCGCTGGAGAACGCCCGTACGGAGTTGCCCGGCTTCGATCCGGCGGGCGTCAACGACGTCCGAGGCGAAGAAGAGGGCCAGGGCCCGCACTTCGGCAAGGCGCTCGGCGACCGCGACCGCTCCCGCGCCGCCGTCCTCCTCGCTCACCAACCCGTCGTCATCCAGGAAGCCGTCCGTCATGGCGTCGACCTCCAGCTCTCCGGCCACACCCACGGAGGTCAACTCTGGCCCGGCAGTTTCCTCGCCGAACTGGCCAACCCCACCGTCGCGGGCCTGGAACGTTACGGCGACACCCAGCTGTACGTGAGCCGCGGCGCCGGCGTCTGGGGCCCGCCCGTCCGCGTGGGCGCACCGTCCGACATCACCATCGTCGAACTCGTATCTGAGCAGGCATAGCCTCCGGCCGAGCGCGCGGCGACCAGAAGCCCCCTGATGGGGAATCTTCCGGCTCACGTTCGTGTCAACAAGGGCGCAAAACGCTGATCGCCAACGGCCTTGCGTCGCAAAGCTGAGGAGTCATACCCGGTGCTCTTGCGTATGTGGTGGCTCCCAGGCCCTGGGTGCCACCGCGATGAGGCCAACTTCCTTCTCGGGCCTGGCTGTTGTTCTGTTCCGCGCTTCCACAGCACATCATGTCAGGAGCACTCTGTCCGGGCGTGAGGGGTACTGCCATTGCCTGGCACAGCACGCCCTCCCACCCCGATGGACACGCTGATTGAATCAACCTCAACGCCCGGCGCCGTCGGAAACACAGGACGCCCGTCGCCGGACGACCGTGGTCATCATCCGAAGCCACGGACATGGCCCGACGCCGCCGGACGAAGTGCCCAGGTATTCATCCAGGCTCGGCCCACTTCGGCCGATGGACAAGGCCGGCACCATGCGGCCCCTCCAGGCCCAGGACCCAAACCCGACCAGGGCAAACAAGGTCTGCTTCTTCGCCACCGACGGTGACGCACCGAGGGCGCAAGGAGAGTTGCCCCTTCTCGGCGAACACGCGGAGGGCGTCGAGCTTGTCGCGCTCGTAGAGGTATTCCGGTACGAAGACCTCGTGCACCGTGATGTCCCTGGTATCACCCAGGGAGGGAGCTCCGTGCAGATCGGACCTCCTGGCAACTACCAGTTGCCCACCCGTGCGGATGGCCGGCAGCACCTCGGCCCCGATGAGAGCGGCGTCGAACACGCCGGAAACGCCGCCGGGGACGGCTCCGCGGATACGCTCGGCAACCCCCGTTCCGCGGGCAATGACGCAATCGACCCCCAGGGACCGCAACAGGTCTGCATCGTCCGGAGCCGCATCGGCGACCACGCGCAGACCGATGGCCTTGGCCAGCTGAACGGCATAGCCGCCTACCGCACCGGCGGCGCCGGTAACTGCCAGCCAGTCCCCGGAACCCAGCGACAGAAGATCGAGGCCCTGCTGCGCCGTCATCCCATTCACCGGAAGAGTCGCGGCTTCCGCGTGGCTGCTGCCCGCCGGCGCACGGACGACTTGCCGCGGATCGAGGACGAGGTACTCGGCGTAAGCGCCTCCAGGGGGCATGAAGGCCACCAAGATCGCCATCGCATGGTCCCCGATCTTCAGATCGGTATCGGTGCCGGGACCAATCTCATCCACAACGCCTGCTGCCTCGCTCCCCAGCCGGTACGGACGGGCGACGTTGTCGGCGAACAGCGACTCCGCGAGCCCCATCCGCACCACGATGTCGGCCGGATTCACCGTTGCCGCATGCACACGGATGCGGATCTGACCGGGGCCCGCATGCGGCTCGGGAACGTCCACCAACCGCAGGACTTCCGGCCCGCCGAACTCCGAGACCACGACTGCCTTCATGCCACTCCCATCTCACATGCAGCCCAGCTCACACCGTAGTTGGGCGGCTGGGCGGCACTCAGGAACACAAGGGAAACCTCCCGATGATCATCAGCTCGGAAACGGTGTACCAGCAAGAAGGCAGTGCAAAGTGCGTAAGTTCCCTTGAGAGAACCGCCAGAGATCGGCCAGGGTCCGCACGCCGCAGCAACACGGAACGTACGGCGCTCGTGCGCGGCATCCTGTCGCGGATCGGCGACAAGTGGAGCGTGAGCGTCATCTGCTCACTCGGAGAGCGTCCACGGCGGTTCAACGAACTGCGGCGAACCGTCGACGGCATCACCCAGCGGATGCTCACCTCAACGCTCCGGGCATTGGAGCGGGACGGCATCGTGTCGCGCAGAGTGTTCCCCACGACTCCCCCGGCAGTCGAGTACGCGCTCACCGCTGTCGGTTACGACATGCAACGCGTCCTGCACACCCTCGCCGCGTGGGCCGACGAACATGCCGACGCCATCGACGCGGCCCGCGTCCGCTATGACGAACAGGCGCAAGCCTGAACCGAGTTCGCGCTGTCGATGACCGTGCCCACGATGCCCCCTGGGCACCGCGGACACGGCCGCTTCGTGAAGTAGACGTCCACCGATCAGTGAAGCCGGGCGGTCAGGTGGTAGTGACCGGACGGGATCCGGTACGAGGCCACCCCGTCCGTGTGACCGAGGAACCGCACGCCGTCCACCCGCGCCAACGGGGTACGCCCCTCACGAACGGCGTCGGCGGAGGTGACCGGAAGGCGCAGGGTCGCCTCGCTGTTGGCGGGCACGACCGCGTCGTACACCAGGGTCCGGCCTCCGTCACGGACCGCCCACTCGCTCCGGATCTCGCCGTACGGCGACTCGTACGAGCCCGATACCTGTGTGATCCCGCCCGTCGGATCCGGGTGGGGTTGCAGGACAAAGTGCTTGAAGCCGGGGCTGTCGGGGTCGCGGGCGATGCCGGCCATGTAGGCGTACATCCACTCCATGATCGCGCCGTAGGCGTAGTGGTTGAAGGAGTTCATGCTGACCGGGCCGAACCCGTCTTCCTTCGCGTACGAGTTCCAGCGCTCCCAGACCGTGGTCGCCCCGTTCCGCACCGAGAACAGCCAGGACGGCAGCGCGTCCTGGTGCAGCAGCTTGTACGCCAGGTCCGCGCGGCCCTCGTCGGTGAGGACGGGGGCGAGGACGTTGACGCCGAGGAAGCCGACGGACAGCGTGTTTTCGGCGTACCGGACCCGGCTGCTGTTCGGGTGCGCGGCCTTGTAGGCCGCGTCGTTGCCGATGTTGTCCGCCAACAGCCCGACCAGCGTACGGCGTTGGGCCTCCGTCTCGTAGAAGCCAAGCTTGAGGACCCACAGCAGGGCGGTCTGGCTGTTGTCCTCCGTCTTCTGGTTGGGGTCGGCGCCCGGTTCGATCGGGGAGGCGTCGCCCAGGCTGGACTTGATGGTGACGCGGCCGCCCTCGGCGCTCAGGTACTTGGCGATGAACGCCTGCTTGATGCGTTCGAAGAGCCGGTCGTATTCCTCCCCCTCCCCCGTCCGGCCGATCGAGCGGGCCAGCTGCGCCATCAGCCGGGCGACATAGCCGTAGTAGATGTCGCTCATCATCTGGGCGCTGGTCTTCTGCGGCGCCAGCCAGTCGCCGGTCAAAGAGCCCTGTCCGGCGTAGGTGTCGCCGGTCTGCTGCCGGATCCAGACCAGGTAGCGGGTCATGGCGGGCCAGCTGCGCTCGACGATGGTCGCGTCGCCGGTCATCTGCCACACGGTCCACGGGAGTACTACTCCGCAGTCGGCCCAACCGCTGCCGCCTCCGGGGAAGTTGTACCGTCCGCCGGGGGCGACCCCGGTGAACTGGGCCTTGTCCGCTCCGTAGATGACCGCGGAGTCGACGACGGTGTCCTGGAAGTGGCTGAGAAAGGCGCCGGCGTCCGCGTTGTAGAGGCCGGTGGTGGAGAAGACCTGGGTGTCGCCGGTCCAGCCGAGGCGTTCGTCGCGCTGTGGGCAGTCGGTGGGCACCCAAAGGTAGTTGCCGCGCTGACCCCAACGGATGTTGCCGGCCAACTGGTTGATGTCGGGATCGTCGGTCGCGACGGTGCCGATCTCGCGGATCGCGGACGTGGCAACCTTTCCGGTCAGGCTGGTGATCATGACAGTGTCCGTCGTGGTGACGGACACATAGCGGAAGCCGTAGAAGGTCAGGGAGTCCTGGTGGGTCTCGCCGTGCCGGTCTCCCTTGAGGATGTAGGTGCTGGTGGCCTTGGCGCTGCGGAGGTTGGCCCGGTAGACGGAGCCCTCGGGGCCGTCCGCGCCGGCGCTGTCGTCGTTGAGCATCTCGCCGAACTTGAACTCGACCTTGGCTCCGGCCTGGCCGCGCAGGCTGTAGCGGGCCACGCCGACCATGTTCTGGCCGAGGTCGAAGATCGCGGTCTCTCCACTATCGAGGGTGACCGAGGCGGAGGCCGCCTTGGCCGGATCGGTCACCGTCCGGGCCTGGTCCACGACGATGTGGCCTCTGCCGTTGGGGCTGCTGTCCTGTCCGGTCACGCCGGTGGCGAGGGTGATCGACTGCGGTCGGCGGTCCCAGCGGTGCATGAAGCGCGCGGTCTCGCCCGGGTAGGCGAGGACCTGCGCCTCCGGGTACTTGTCCTCGAAGGCGACTCGTTCCACATCCGACCAGGCGGCATCGTCGAAGGCGGGCGAGGACCAACCCGGCAGCTCCATCCGGGCGTCGTAGGTCTGACCGTCGTAGATGTCGTCGGCCCGGTAGGGGCCAGTGTCCGTGGCCTTCCAGCCCCCACCGGGCTTGGTGACCACCGTTTCTGACGTTCCGTCGGTGTACCGGAGCAGCAACTTGCCCTTCACCGCCAGGGCGTTGCCGTCCTGCGAGTAGTACGTACTGCCGTCGGATATGCGGCCGTTGTACCAGCCGTTGCCGAGAACGAAGCCGAGGGTCACTCCCGCCCGCTCTCGCGTCACGAGGTCCGTGACGTCGTAGGTCAGGTAGTTGACGCGGGCGTCGTAGTTGGTCCAGCCCGGGGGCAGCAGTTCGGTCGTGATGCCGCCGTCCTGCGGGACGGTCACATGGCGCCCGTTGACGTAGGCCTCGTACACGCCGAGGGCCGAGACGTACAGCCGGGCCTCGCGGATCCGCTTCTTCAGAGCTGTCTGCTTCCGCAGCATCGGCGCCCCGGCCGAGTTGGGGGTCTTCCCCGTCATCCCGATCCACTGTGCCCCGTCCCAGCCGGTGGCGCCGTCGGTGCTCTGGAGGCCCGTCTCGAAGAAGGCTGCGGGGGCGGTGCCCGTCCGGCGGCCCTGGGGGTCCCAGACGGTGACGGTCCAGTGGTAGCGGGTCGAGGCGTGGAGTTGCTTGCCCGCGTAGCGGACGGCGACGGAGTCGGAGGAGCGGACACGTCCGCTGTTCCAGACGTCGGCACGGGCAGGGGTCAGCTTGTCCGGGGAGCTCGCGACGAGGATCTGGTACGCCCCCTGGCGCCATCCCCGGGTGGCGGACCGTGTGCGCCAGCCGAAGCGCGGCCGGTTCGCGTCCACGCCGAGGGGGTCGGTGCGGTGTTCCACGGTCAGCCCCCACACCGGGCCGCCCTGCGAACGGGGGGAGGCTTCCGTCGCCACGCTTGTTCCGCCTGTCATGAGGCCGGGCCCTATGGACATGGCGCCCACGGTCGCGGCGAGCACGGTTCGACGACGTACACGGCTCACGCCTTGGTCCTTTCGGTGTTCCGGATGTCGCTGGTGGTGAACGTGTGCCGTCCCGAGCCGACGACTTGGGTGGTGCGGTCGCCTGTGGGCATGCGGATCTCGGCCGTGGTGTTCGGCGGGAGCTCCACGTCGAGGCGGAACCGGCCGTTCTTGCGGGTCCACCTCGCGGACACCACGCCGTACGGGGTGCGGTAGCCGCCCTCGGCGTGGGTGAGATCGCCGACGGGGCGAGGGTCGATCACGAGCTCGCGGTAGCCCGCCTTGCCGGGCGCCTGACGGATGCCGACCAGGCCGCTGTGGAACCACTCCTCGATCTGCAGCAGGATCATGTGGTTCTTGGAGTTGCCCATGTCCCACTGCTCGGGAACGGTCGTCAGACCGTCGGGGTTGGCCGTGGTGGGTGCCAGGAAGTAGCCGTAGCTCGGGCGGGTGTCCTCCTGAAGGATGTCCCACAGGACGTCGTCGCGGCCGCCTTCGTGCAGGGCTCGGACGATCGGGGCGAGGCCGATGGTGCCGCCGCTGAAGTGCGGTCCCCCGCCGAACGGCCGGTGGGCGTGGACGAGTTCGACCAGCGCGTCGAGGACTCTCCCGCGCTCGCCTTCGGGTACGAGGTCCTCGTCCAGGGCAAGCGCCTGCGCGGCCTGCGTCGCTCCGGTAGCGCCCTCGGCGGTGTAGCGGCCGAGCGCAGGGTTGTAGAAGGCGTCGTTGAAGGCGTCCTTGATGTTGGCCGCGAGGTTGCGGTACTCGGCCGCGTCGGCGGTACGTCCGAGCAGCGCCGCCATCCGGGCCATCCGGTCGGCGATCTGGTAGTAGCCCCACGTGCCGGTGATCCGGCCCGAGGTGTTCTCGCTGGCGATCCAGTCGGCGAGGGCCGCGTTCACGAGGTAGGCGTCCGCCCCGGTGCCGGCCTTCTTGGTCCGGATGTAGGTGAGGAAGGCCTGCATCTGCGGGTAGTAGCGGCTCATCGTCTGGGTGTCGCCGTACGTTTTGTACAGCAGCCACGGCACGAAGATGATCCCGTTGCCCCAGTTGATCTCGTCTCCGAACCGGCCGGTGTAGCCCCAGTCGTACACCGGGGCCTTGAGCGCCACGTTGCCGATGTTGTCGCCGGCCCTGGACTGGCCCTCCGCCAGGTGGCGCTGCATGGTGCGCAGATAGGCCGCGTATCCGAACGAGCGGTGGATGGACCCGAAGGGCTGTACGTAGTCGGCGGGGTAGGCGAGCTTCTCGCGGCCTGGGCAGTCCGTGAGGGTGGACATGGTGTTGCTCATGATCGAGTAACGGGCCATGCGGTGAATGCGGTTGATCCGGTCGTCGGAGGTGCGAACCGAGCCCGCGGCCGGCACGTCCGCGTGGATCTGCAGGCCGGTCACCGTGTCCCGGGTCGGTACGTAGCCCTCGGGCAGGCCGGTCAGCTGCAGCCACTGCATGCCGAAGTAGTGGAACTCCGGATGCCACCGCTCGCCTCGCCGGTCGCCGTACGTCGTGTAGGCGGCGAAGACGTTCGTGCCGCGAGCGGCGCCGCCACCCATGATCGACGCCTGGTTGACGGTGCCGTCGGCGTTCAGCGACTCGGCGGGAGACAGCTTGACGGTGGTGGCGGCCGGCAGCGGGCCGTCGAGCTGGAGCAGCGGCCAGCCGGCGAAGTTCTGGCCGAAGTCGAAGACCCACACGCCGGGTTGTGGCTGGGTGACGCTGACCGGGCGGAGCCGGTCGACAATCCTGAGCGGCTCGGCCACCCGCCACACCAGCTCGGTGGTCAGGTTGGGCGGCGGGGCGATCCCGGCGTCGACCCAGCCCACGGCCGTACCGTCACGCCGCTTCGCCGACTCGCCGAGGTCCGCGCCGGGGACGGTCCAGGCGGGCTGCTCACGGCGGGCGTCGTAGTCGGAGCCGGAGTACCAGTTGGCGATGGCAGTCGGGCCGAAAGCCGTCCTCCACGAGCGGTCGCTGACGACGGTCTGGACCGTCCCATCGGCCTTCGTGAGTTCCAGGCGGGCGATCAGCCGTGGGGAGACGGCAGCGCCCGCACTCGGGTCGGTGCTCGCAAGGGAGTTGCCGGAGGCCGTGATGGTGGCCCCGCTCTCGTGCCCCGAGGTGAGACCGGGTCGGAAGCTGATGTCGGCACTGCCAATCGCGGTGATGGTGCATGACTCCAGGCGCTCACCGCCGTCACCTGTGTCGATGTTGACGGCGCCGCCGACGTGGTAATTGGCCACGCTGCTCACCTGGATGGTGGTGGCACCCTGCCCGGCGGGCGCGACGAGACTGCCGCTGCCCTTGAACTGGCTCTGCCACCAGCTGTACGGGGCGGTGCGGCCGGTCGCGGCATTGGTGACGGACCGGGTCACGAGGGCGGTGCCGTGGCCGAGTTCGACACCCAGGGTGTTGTCGCCGGGGCGGACGAGGCGCGTGACGTCGTAGACCCGGTATTCGATGGAGAGTTGGTAGTTGGAGTTGCCCGGGGCCAGCACCTCGTCGGTGACGGGCCGGTCGTTGAGCCGGGCCACGTGCAGTCCGACGCCGGACAGGTACAGCCTCGCCCTGACGACCCTTCCGCCTGTTCGGAAGGCGCGGGCGAAGAGGGGCAGCGGCTGGTCGACGGTGCGGGCCGGGTACTCGATCCAGCGCGCCTCGCCCCAGTCCGAGCGCTTGAGGAGGCCCATCTCCCACGAGGCGGGCCCGCTCCACGGTGTCGCGTCGCCGTCGGTGCTCCACACCCGGACCTGCCAGACCACCCGGTCACGCGAGGCCAACGCGGGCCCGCGCCATATGACATCGGTCTGGGCCGAGGAGTGGACCTTGCCGCTGTCCCACAGCAGACGGCCCCGGTCGAGCTCCGCTTCCGTGCGGGCGGCGAGAATCCGGTACGCGGACTGGGTCCATCCCGCTCCGGCACCCACCACCCGCCAGCTCAGTCTCGGGGCGGGGTCGTCGACGCCGAGCGGCTCGTCCTCACGGCCGTCCACGGCGAGACCGGTGACCCTCGCTCCCTGTCTGTGGTCCTCCTCGTCGGCGTAGGCCTTCTGCGAAGGCGATACGGCCAGTCCTGCGGCGGAGGCCGCCATGGTGCCGACCACCTGTCTGCGGCTCAACGCGCCTCTCACGATGTCGCTCATGGTCAGCTCCCGGCCTTGTAGTCGGTGTCCATCTCGTCGAGGAGCTTTTCGGGCGTGGACTGCCCGCTGAAGATCTCCTGGAGGCCGCTGAGCATGGTCTGCTGGACCTTGGCGTTGGGCCAGAGCTGGTCCATGAACGGCACGGTGCGGTCCGACCCGATGAACTTGGACAGTTCGACCAGCGACGGGTCCACGGAGTAGCCCGTGTCGGGCAGGGAGGGCAGGCTGCCCTGCTTCTTGGCGAACAGGTTCATGCCCTCGGGCGACATCACGAAGTTCACGAACTTCAGGGCGAGTTCCTCGTTCTTCGCCTTGGCGTTGACGCCGTAGCCGGCACCCGCCGCCGCCGGGATGAGGGTCTCGGACGGGTCGTCGGTGGCGGGGAGCGCCCGGAGTGTGAAGGTGCCCTGCGGGTTCTTGCCCTTCAGGAGGGCGATCACCCAGTTGCCCTGGATGATGCCGAGGGTCTTGCCGGTGGCGGCGAGGGCCTGGCTGGCTTCGTAGTTGGTGCCCAGCGGGTTCTTCTGGAAGCAGCCGGACTTCTCCATCGTCAGGTACTTGTCCAGAGCGGTGGCCCACTGCGACTGGGCGAACGTGGCCTGGCCGGCCTGCATCTTCTGGTCGAAGTCACGGTCCTCGCCGTAGACGGTCGTGGCGACCAGCGCGTACAGGACGAGCTGGGTCACCCAGTTGTCCTGGTTACCGAGCGCGAAGGCGGGGGTTCCCTTGGCCTTCGCGGCCTTGCAGAAGGCCAGCAGATCGGTCCAGGTGTCGGGTGGGGTGAGGCCGGCCTTCGCCAGGGCCTGCTGGTTGTAGACCGCACCGATGCCGTTCTGCCCGAAGATGGCGTTGTACGTCTTCCGCTCGTACTGGGCGACGGTCTTGATCGCGTCGGGCATCTTGGCCGCCCAGGGCTGGTCCGAGAGGTCGCGCAGGTAACCGGGTTTGGCCAGGACGTACGTGGCGCCCGGGTTGCCGTTGCCGGGCCAGACGGACATCACGTCGGGTGCGGTGCCCGAGGACAGCTGGGTGCGGATCTGCTGCTGGTACTGGTCGGCGCCGCTGGTGGTGTAGCGGACCTTGACGCCAGGGTTGGCCTTCTCGAACGCCTTGACGACGTCCTCGACGGAGCCCTGGTCGATGGAGGCGAGCGTCAGGGTATTCGAACCGCCGCCGGAGCCTCCCGCCTTGGTGCCGCCGCTACAGGCGGCCAGCACGGCGCCGGCCGTCAACGCGGCGATCAGCACGGGCAATTTGCGTGTCTTCATGAAGTCCCCTCGGGGAAGAGCCACCGGGCATGAGGGACGGGCGGGCGTCGGATGTCATCCCCGCAGCCCTCCCGCGAAGCCGTTGATGATGCTGCGCTGGAGCAGGAAGTAGACGAGCAGGACGGGCAGGATGCTGATCACCAGTGCGGCGAAGATGAGGTTCCAGTCGGTGACGTACTGGCCGACGAACCCGGCGATCGCGACCGGCATGGTCTGCTGGGCGCTACCGCTGAGGTACAGCAACGGGGTGAAGAAGTCGTTCCAGACGGCGACCGTGTTGAGCACCAGGGCGGTCACCGTGATCGGTTTGAGCATCGGCAGGACCACGTGCCGGAAGCCCTGCAGCGGTGTGCAGCCGTCGATCAGGGCCGCGTCCTCGAAGTCGCGGGGCAGGGCGCGCAGGAAGCCGACGTAGAGGAAGACGGTGAACGGCACCTGCAGGCCGGAGTAGAAGAGGATCAGCGCCCATGGGGTGCCGAGGAGTCCCATGTCGCGCATGGTCTGGTACAGCGGCAGCGCGGCAAGCTGGAAGGGCAGGACCAGGCCCAGAAGGAACAGCAGGTACGTACCCCGGGACCAGCGGGCCGCCACGCGGGCCAGGGGGTACGCCGCGAGCGACGAGACGGCCAGCACGATGGCGACGCTGCAGACCGTCACCAGCAGGCTGTTGGCCAACGCCCCGCCCAGCGCGCCCTGTTGCCAGGCCTGGGTGAAGTTGTCGAGGGTGGGCGAAGTGGTCGGGCTGATGGGCGACGAGGCGTCCGACGCCGGCCGTACGGCCAGGTTGACCAGGACATATACCGGGAACCCCACGACCAGGGCGGCGGCGATCATCGCCAGTTCCAGCGCGAGGGTGCGGCGGCGGTAGCGGATCATGACATGGTCCTCTCGTTGCGGGACAGCACGAGGTACTGACCGGTCGAGACGACCGCCACGATGATCGTGAGGACGACCGCGAGGGCGATGCTGTAGCCGAACTCGCCGAGCGTGAAGGCGTCCTTGTAGATCAGGGTGGAGAGGGTGTCGGTGGCGTGGCCGGGGCCGCCGCCCGTCAACGCGTAGACCTGGTCGAAGAGTTTGATGCCGCCGATGATCGACAGCATCAGATTGATGGTGAGGGCCGGGGCCAGCAGCGGGCGTGTGACCGACCAGAAGCGCCGCACCGGGCCCGCCCCGTCGATGGCCGCCGCCTCGTGGATCTCCTTGGGCACCGACTGCAGCCCGGCGAGGAAGATGACCATCGAATAGCCGGCGTACTGCCAGACGATCACGCCGATCACCGCCCACAGGGCGAGCCGCGGGCTGCCCAGCCAGTCCTGCCGGGAGCCGTCAAGGCCGACCGCGCCCAGCAGGCTGTTGACCGCGCCGTCGGGCCCCAGCAGGTTGCGCCAGAGGTAGGCGGTGACGATCGGGGTGATCACCGCCGGAGCGAACAGGAACACCCGGAGCACGTTGCGGGACTTGATGGCCGAGTTGACCCCCAGGGCCAGCAGCAGACCCACGGCGTTCTGGACGACCGTGATCGAGACGGCGATCAGCAGCGTGTGCCAGATGGCCTGCGTGGCGTCCGAGTCGCTGAACATGGCGGTGAAGTTGTCCAGACCGACGAACGAGAAGTCGGGGTCGAGGCCGTCCCAGTCGGTGAAGGCGTAGTAGACGCCGCGAGCACTCGGCACCAGGACCACGAAGGCGAACAGCAGCATCGCGGGCAGCGCGAACCACCACGGCGGTCCGGCGCGCGGCCGCCGGACACGGGCAGCCGGTGCCGGGTCCGGGTGCCGGTCGTGGTCCGGAAGCTGCTCATGCTGGGCGAGAGTCATCTACAACCTCCGTTCTTGAAACGTTTCATACGAGTCGTGGAACAGGTCTCGACTTGAGTGATCTGAGAGATGTCGGTCAGCTCTTCGTCTTGAGCGGGCCGTGTACCGGGTGCCGGACGGGACGTATTCCGCGTGTCTGTGGGTAACGTTTCCCACAAGGTGTGCCAGACCTTAAAGAGCCTCCCGCGTGCCGTCAAGATGCCGCACACACTGCGTCTTTGTTACGGCGCCGAAGCCGAGAGCCCCTGACGAAGACGCTCTTGAAACGGGGAATCCGTCCTACACTCGGCGGCAACGTTTCCCGGAGAGGCAAGGACCGGATGGAGCCGCCAGCACCGCGTCGCAGGGTCACCATCGTCGACGTCGCCCGCCACGCCCAGGTGTCCACCACCGCAGTGTCCAAGGTGCTGCGCAACGCCTACGGGGCGAGCCCCGAGATGCGCGCGAAGGTACGCCGCGCGATCGACGAGCTGGGGTACCGCCCCCATGCGGGCGCGAGGGGCCTGCGCGGACAGACCTACACCATCGGCGTGATGCTGCCCGACATCCGCAACCCGTTCTTCCCTGAGATCCTCGACGGCATCACTGCCTCGCTGGAGGACACCGAGTACCAGGTACTCCTGGGGCCGGGCTGCAACGGGGAGATGGCAGAAGCCCACGTCACCGAGGCGATGATCGACCGCGGCATGGACGGCATCATCCTGGTCGCACCGGTGTCGTCACGTGCCCATCTGGAGCGCGTCGGCAGCATGGTGCCGACCGTCGTCGTCGGACGGCACGGGTCCTCTCCCGCATACGACACCGTGGCCGACGACGACGTCGAGGGCGCAGCCCTGGTCGTCGGCCACTTCGCCGCTCTCGGACACCGCCGGATCGCCCATATCGAACATCACGAGACCGATCCGACACTCCTCACGGAGATGCCCAACGCCCGGCGCGCCGACGGTTATCGCCAGGCCATGCGGGAGCACGGGCTGGAGGAATGGATCGACGTGGTCTCCACCAGTTACACCCAGGAAGGCGGCTACCGGGGCGCCAAGGAGCTGCTCGCACGTCCGGTCCGGCCCACGGCCGTCTTCGCCGGAGCGGACATCGTGGCCATGGGTGTTCTCGAGGCGGTCACCGAGGCCGGTCTGTCCGTGCCCGGCGACCTCTCGGTAGCCGGCTACGACAACACCACGTTCGCCGCGTTCGGCCCGATCTCGCTCACCAGCGTCGACCAAGCCGGCCGCGAGCTAGGCAGAAACGCCGTACGTCTCCTCCTGGAACGGATCACCGACCGCGACCGACCGTCGGCCCAGGTCACCCTCTCGCCCACTCTCGCGCCGCGCCGGTCCACGGCACGACTTCCGGAGTAGGACGCCAACGCCGAACCGCGCAGGGACCGTTCAATCGTTCGAATGAACGGTCCGGGCTCGACCTCCCGGCTGGCCAGGGCGCACTCCAGCGTGGACAGGACGAGGTCCGCGTCCGCGCGGGCCGAGGTCTCCCACGCGACGACGCGTCGGGAGAACGCGTCGCGGACCGCGGACAGCCACAACGGCCTTCGCCGGTGGAGATCATGGTGAGGTCGGTGACCCACGGCCGGTTCGGCGCGAGTGCGGTGAAGTTCCGCTGCACCAGGTCCAGGTCCGCAGGGCCTCGGGATGGACTCCGAGGTCGACGGCCAGCCGCTTGATCTGCGGCTCCGGCTCCGTGGTGGATACATCCGCACCGCACGCTCACGCAACTCCAGCGGGTCCTTTCCGGGAGCAGCCATGGTCAAAGGTCCTGTCACGACCCCCATCTGTCCCTCTGTCAACCACCTCCGCGTCTCGGGGGAACCTCAGTACGGAGCGACCAGGCCAGTGCCCTGATTACACCGTCGGTGATCCTCGTCTTACCGACGGCGGCTTTGGTGGGGCGCTCCTATCCAGGGGGCAACAACCACGTCTCCCGGATGCCCGCTCCAAGAGCATGACCACAGGTCGATGCACTCGCCCCCGCGACATCAGCGGCAGCGGCAGGACTTCGGGCGCCGGCAGCGGGGCGCCACTCCTAGACCCCGCCAAGGCTGCGGCCGTCCTGCCCTCCGAACCCCTTGACGACATCTGGCAACCAGCCAGAATTTCAGGGATGCTCGGTTCAGCGGGCCGCGACAGTCCTCCACCACCAGGCTTGCAGGGAATGGGGAACACGCCCGAGTTTGGGATCGAGACACGAAGTGCTTACTACGCTCGCGCCGGGGCCCTCCGCGCCTCCGATGAACACTCCGTCGGACCGTGTCTCTGCAGTCCGCCCCGAGGCCGGACTGCGCCCGGCAGCCGGACAGCCGCAGACGCTCCCGTTCGCATCGGCACAGATGATCACCACATCCCCAGCGCCGGCACTTCCCGGAGCAGGCTTCGCGGGCCGATCCATACGCACGCCGGCCACATCTGACAACCTGTCACCAAAGTCAGCAACAGGTCAGCATCAGTACCGCCGGAACCCGCTTCCGACCGACACGAACCGCCAAGATCATTTGCTGGCCCAACACGGTCTGACCTGCAAAGATAGAGGTCAGAGGCTCATCTGCTAGCCCCATCAGGAGGTATCCATGAAGATGCTCATCAACGTGGCGGAGACGGTGGTCGCGGACGCGCTGCGGGGTATGGCGGCCGCGCATCCGGACCTCACGGTGGACGTGGAGAACCGGGTGATCGTGCGGCGGGACGCCCCGGTGGCCGGAAAGGTGGGCCTCGTCTCCGGCGGCGGGTCCGGGCACGAGCCGCTGCACGGCGGCTTCGTGGGTCCCGGGATGCTGTCGGCGGCCTGTCCTGGCGAGGTCTTCACGTCTCCGGTACCGGACCAGATGGTGCGGGCCGCGGCCGCCGTGGACAGCGGCGCGGGCGTGCTGTTCATCGTGAAGAACTACACGGGTGACGTGCTGAACTTCGACATGGCGGCCGAGCTCGCCGAGGACGAGGGCATCCGGATCGCGAAGGTCCTCGTCAATGACGATGTCGCCGTCACCGACAGTCTCTACACGGCAGGGCGGCGCGGCACGGGCGCGACGCTCTTCGTGGAGAAGATCGCGGGCGCCGCCGCCGAGGAGGGTGCTCCGCTGGAGCGGGTCGAGTCGCTGGCCCGCCAGGTCAACGAGAGCGCCCGCAGTTTCGGTGTCGCCCTGAGTGCCTGCACCACTCCGGCCAAGGGCAGCCCGACCTTCGACCTGCCGCCCGGGGAGCTGGAACTGGGCGTCGGTATCCACGGCGAGCCGGGCCGGGAGCGGCGCGCGATGATGACCTCACGCGAGATCGCCGACTTCTCGGTGCACGCGATCCTGGAGGATCTCGATCCGCGCGATCCCGTCGTCGTCCTGGTGAACGGCATGGGTGCCACGCCGCTCCTGGAGCTGTACGGGTTCAACGCGGAGGTGCAGCGGGTGCTCGGCGAGCGCGGGGTCCCGGTGGCCCGCACGCTGGTCGGGAACTACGTCACCTCGCTGGACATGGCCGGTGCCTCGGTGACGCTGTGCCGGGTGGACGAGGAGCTGCTGCGACTGTGGGACGCGCCGGTGAAGACACCAGGGCTGCGCTGGGGTGTGTGAATCCGGTCGGCACTTGGTCGCCGTCCGGTCGACAGTCACCGATCGACAGCCACCGAGCGACGACCACCGGTCGACGTCCGTACCACGCAAGGAGATTCTGTGCTCGACACCGGCTTCTTCCGCCGTTGGATGACGGCGGCCGCCGCGTCCGTGAACCGCGAGGCACAGCGGCTCACCGACCTTGACTCGCCCATCGGCGACGCCGACCACGGCACCAATATGCAGCGCGGTTTCACCGCCGTGGTGGCCACGCTGGAGAAGGAGGCGCCGGACACCCCCGGCGCCGTCCTCACGCTCGCCGGACGCCAGCTGATCTCCACGGTCGGCGGCGCGTCGGGACCGTTGTACGGCACCTTGCTGCGCCGTACGGGCAAGGCGCTCGGGGACGCCGCCGAGGTCACCGAGGAACAGCTCGCGGACGCGCTGCGCACGGGCGTCGACGCGGTGATGACGCTGGGCGGTGCCGCACCCGGCGACAAGACCATGATCGACGCGTTGGTTCCCGCGGTGGCCGCGCTCTCCGACTCCTTCGCGGCGGCGAAGGCGGCCGCCGAGGAGGGCGCCGTCGCGACAACGCCGTTGCGGGCCCGCAAGGGCCGGGCGAGCTATCTGGGCGAGCGCAGCATCGGGCACCAGGATCCCGGCGCAACGTCGTCGTCGCTGCTGATCGGGGCGCTCGTGGAGGCGTCCGGTGAGTGACATCGGGAACAACGCGCCCAGCGACGCCAAGGACGAACTCGTCGGCATCGTGCTCGTCTCGCACAGTGCCGCCGTCGCCGCCTCGGTGGCCGAGTTGGCGGCAGGACTCGCGGGCGGCGGCACGACCGCTCCTGTCGCCCCGGCCGGCGGCACGGCGGACGGAGGCCTCGGCACCAGCGCGGAACTGATCTCCGCCGCGGCCGCCTCCGTGGACCGCGGCGCGGGGGTCGCCGTCCTCACCGACCTGGGCAGCGCGGTCCTCACCGTGAAGGCCCTCCTCGCGGAGGGCGACGAACTCCCCGACAACACCCTGCTGGTGGACGCGCCCTTCGTCGAGGGCGCGGTGGCCGCGGTCGTCACGGCCTCGGCGGGAGCCGACCTCGCGGCGGTCGAGGCGGCGGCCGTGGAGGCGTACACCTACCGGAAGGTGTGACACCAGACCCAGCAACCCGGGACCCCGGGACCCCGGGATCCAGTAGCCCAGCGGCCGCTGCGTCTTCTCAGGCGAGTCCTTCCGCCGCGACGACGAGGGCCGAGCACATGGTCGCCATCAGCTCGGCCTGCGCCGTCGCGGCATCGCCCGCGTCGTCCCGCGCCGTCGCGGCGTCCCCCGCCGCCTCGGGAGCACGCCAGGCATAGTGCTCGACCGCCGTACGCAGGGCCGCGTTGAGCATGGCGGCCTGGATCTCCGACCGCAGGTCGACGGCGGGAAGGCCGGCCCGGTCGGCCAGGGCGCGGGCGAAGACGGGCTCGGCCTCGTCGTGCGCCTGGAGCCAGACCGCGCGCAGACCCGGCTCGGTACGGGTCAGCCTCAACAGCGCCCGCACCTGGGGAAGGTGCGATCGCGCCATCGGCCGTTCGCCGGTCGTGACCGCCCGTCCCAGGGCCTCGTCCAGAGGCCGGCCGGGGCGCCAAGCGCGCAGAGCGGCGGCGATCGCGTCGATCCCGGCCGCGAACAGCGGGCTCACGCACATTTCCTTGCTCGGGAAGTAGCGCCACACGGTGCGCGCGGAGACCCCGACGGCCTGTCCGATCTGCTCTCCGGTGGTCGCGGCCACCCCTTGGGCGACAAACAGCTCCACCGCGGCGCGGGCGATCTCGAGGCGGATCTCGGCCTTGCGCTCCTCGGTCAGCGGCGGCCGCCCCGTACGGCCGCTGCCCCGACCCGGGGGTTGCGCGATCGCGCCGTCCGGCACTGGTGCCTCCTCGATTCGGCGGGCGGCTGCCGCCCGGGACCGGCGTGAGTCTAACGATCTCGAAAAGGGCGCGAGGCTTTATGTCATTCAGAGACATTAAGTCGTACCGTCTGGAGCGCAGCAACTCGTTGCCCCTCAAACGCATCTTTGGAGCACGTCATGACCACCACGGGACTGGCCGGCCGCAGCGTCATCGTCACCGGCGCGAGCTCGGGCATCGGGCGTGCCACCGCCCTGGCCTTCGCAGCGGAGGGGGCGCGGGTCGTCGTGGCCGACCTCAACGCCGAGGGCGCCCACGCGGTCGTCAAGGAGATCGAGGCGGGCGGTGGCACGGCCGTCGCCGTCACCGGCGACCTGAGCGAGCAGTCCGTCGTCGACCGCGTGGCCGCGACCGCGGTGGAGCGGTTCGGCGGAGTCGACGTGCTGGTGAACAACGCCGGGATCATGGACCGCATGTCGGCGGTGGCGGAGGTCGACGACGCGGAGTGGGAGCGGGTCATCCGGGTCAACCTCACCGCCCCCTTCCTGCTCACCCGGGCGGTGCTGCCACACATGCTGGAAGCCGGAAAGGGCGCCATAGTGAACACCGCCTCCGAGGCGAGCCTGCGGGGTAGCGCCGCGGGGGCCGCGTACACCGCCTCGAAGCACGGCATCGCGGGCCTCACGAAGTCCCTCGCCGTGACCTACCGTCACCAGGGCATCCGCGCCAATGCCATCGCGCCGGGCGGCACGAAGACCGGCATCACCGTGGATGTCAAGGACGGCGCCCACGGACCCACGGTGCTCGCCTCGTACATGGGGAACGTCGGCCACCCGGCCGAGGCCGAGGAGCAGGCCGCCGCCATCGTGTTCCTCGCCTCGGACGCGGCGAGCAACATCAACGGTGTGATCCTGCCCGTCGACAACGGCTGGGCCGCCGTCTGACCTCCGAAAGCATCAACGGCCCGATCCAGGCCGTTGGTTCCCCGACCCCACGGCCGTTCGGCCGCCGCGAACGAACTGCCGGGCCAGTCGCCGGCCGAGCGTCACGGCGGCCGCGCGCTTCTCGATGGGCGACACCCGGGAGTTCTTGAAGGCGATGTAGGTGACCCCGGAAGGTGCCCCACCGCCACGCGGGTCGGGGCGGATACCGAGCGCTTTGGCGGTGGCGTACGAGGCCTCGCCGATGATGTCGTACGGCCCGGCGTCTCCGACGACCGCGTACTGGACCCGGTTCCGGTGGATCACGGCGACCACCGAACCGCCGCGGATGCCGTGGTGGCGGTGGTTCCAGATGCGGCTGGGGGTGGGCACGACGACGTACGGGAGGGTCTCGGCGCTCAGATACCGCCCGTCGGACTGCGTGTAGGCGGTGGAGTCGGAGAAGAACGGGTCCGTCCGCCCGTTGCACAGGCGGCCCGGACGGCCGTCGCAGTCGATGTCCAGGTCGGCCTTCCAGTACACGACGCCCCGCGCCCCGCAGACGGGGACCTTGGCACGGGTTCCGCCGTCGGTGCGGTAGCGCCCGTTCGAGACGGGAACGCAGTCGCGCACCTTCGCGAGGAGGTCGGCGGCGCGGACGTTTCCCTCAGCGGCGTGGGCGCTTCCCCCGTACACCGCCACCGCGGGGCGACTCGGGTGGGCGGCAACGGGAGGCATGACGGAAGCGAGCAGGGCGGTGCCGACCGCGGCCAGCACCAGCAACCGGACACGCACGACGGGAGACCCCCGCCTGGGGTCATTGACGATCATCCGCCCAAATGTGGCGGGTATCTGACGGTGCGTCCAATGAGATGCGGCCGGACGGCGTACGCCGGCGTCGGCGGGCTCCATGCGGCCGAGGGCCCGAGCCGCAGTGGGCCCGGGCCACTCGACCGCCTTCACCGGCGCGGGATCAGCGACGACAGCGGTCCGCGCCCGCGGATGTGAAGTCCCCTGGGAAAAGGGCGAGTTCACACCGCGCCAGAGTTCAGCATACGTGCACCCCCGGGACAGTCCGGCGAACGACCACCGCCCCCTTGATGCGGTCGCGTCAACCGTGTCTTATAGGTACAGACCAATCCTGTCGAGGGAAGGCAGACCCGTGCGACGCGTCTCCCTTGCGTTGATGTGTGGCTCGCTACTCGTCCTGACGTCCTGCGGAGGGGGCGCGCGCAACGACGACGGGGGCGGGCGGCTGCCCCCGGCCCCGCTGGGTGTCACCGCCGCGGCGGGCAGCGCGACCAGCGTGCACGTCATGTGGAACCGGACGTCGGGGGATCCGGAGGTCGCCAGATATGAGGTGTACCGCGGCGCCACCAGGGTCGAGCGGGTTCCCGGTGCGGAGCACATGGCCGACATCAACAGGCTCGCCCCGTCCACGACGTACGTCTTCACGGTCCGCGCCGTGGGCACCGACGGGAACTCCGGACCGCCCAGCAAGCAGGTGCGCGCCACCACGCCGACCGCGGTCGCCGCGGACCGCACATCCCCGACCCGCCCAGGCCGGCCGCACGGCAGAGCGGCCGGGAGCCGGGCGGCCCAGTTGGAGTGGTCGCCGTCGTCGGACGACCGAGGCGTGTCCTCGTACGAGATCTACCAGGGCACCTCGAAGATCCACAGCGTGGGTGGCGGGCAGACGGCGACCGTGGTCACCGGGCTGCGCCCCGGCACGGACTACTCCTTCACCGTCAGGGCGCGCGACGCGGCGGACAACGTCTCCCCCGCGAGCGACGCGGTCCGGCTCGCCACCGCACCGGGCGCGGCCGACGACCGGGGCACGGCGCCGACCGCCTTCCGCGCGAGCACCCACCGCGAGGACGGCTCGTATTTCCTCGACCTCTCCTGGCTCCCGCCGCGGACGGACGGAGTGATCACGGAGTACCGGATCCATCTGGACGGACACCCGGTGACCTCGCTCGTCTGGGGCGGCGCACCTCCCCGCGGCCGTGCCACGTACAGCTTCTACGTCGGACGGGAGGCCGGGGTCGCGCACCGCGTGCGGATCAGGGCGAAGCTGCCGGACGGCACGTGGGGCGGGTTGTCGGCGGAGCGGACGGTGACGACGGGCGCTCAGCGATAGGGGAAACATAGTCTTACCCGTATGGCCCATAGTGAATCCAATGCCACTGCTTCCCTCGATCTCTCCTTGCTGCGTACCTTCCTCGCCGTCCATCGCGCGGGGTCGTTCACGGCGGCCGCGCGGCTGCTCGGCCTGTCCCAGCCGACGGTGACGACGCAGATGCGGTCGCTGGAGGAACAGGTGGGGCGGGAACTGTTCGAGCGGCAGCCGCGGGGTGTGGTGCCCACATCGGTGGCGGACGACCTGGCCGCGCAGGTCTCGGCTCCGCTGGACGCGCTCGCGGTGATCGCGGACCGCGGCGGGTTCGGCGCCGACCAGCCGCCGGACCCGGTCCATGTGGCGGGCCCGGCCGAGCTGCTGTGCACGCGCGCGCTGCCCGCGCTGGCGCCGCTGGCCGCGCGGGGCGTACGCCTGAGGGTCAGCACCGGTCTGACCGAGGAACTCCTGGACGGGCTGCGCGGCGGCCGCTTCGACCTGGTGATCGCCACTACCCGGCCGCGCGGTCGCACCCTGACGTCCGTGCCGTTGATGGACGAGGAGTTCGTGCTCGTCGCCGCGCCCTCATGGGCCGAGCGCATCGGACCCGCCCGGGTGGCCGCCGAGGGACCCGCCGCGCTGCACGGGGTGCCCCTGGTGACGTACGCCGAGGATCTGCCCATCGCGCGGCGCTACTGGCGCCACGTGTTCGGGGTACGGCTGACCGGGCAGGCCGCGATCACGGTGCCCGATCTGCGCGGCGTCCTCGCGGCGGTCGTCGCCGGCGCCGGCATCACCGTGCTCCCTCGCTATCTGTGCCTCGCCGAACTGGCTTCCGGAGCCCTGGTCCCCCTGTTGGTCCCCGAGGATCCGCCGATCAACACCGGGTATCTCACCCAGCGGCCCGGGGCCTCGGACAATCCGCACGTGGCGCTCGTCCGGGAGCGGCTGCTGCAAGCGGGCCGCACCTGGTGACGGGCTCCTTCGCCACCCCTTCGTCCGCCGGACGAAGGAATACGTCACCTGCCCGGTCCCCGTCCGCATGCGGGCCGGACCCGATGCACGTTGGCTCTCCCTGAGGCAGCACGGGCCTTTCCAATCCTCGGCGGCGCATGGGATGTACCGCCAACCGTGCCGCTGGAGGCCAGTCCTATGCGTACTACTCAGATTCTTCTCCGCTCCGGCCTGACCGTGGCCGCCACCGCTGCGCTGCCGCTCACCCTGGCCGCCCCGTCAGCCGTCGCACTGGGTTCCGGCATCTCCGTCAGCACCACGGGATCCACGGTTTCGGTCACCACCGGCGCCTGTCCGAGCAACGGCAGCAGTTTCGGCAACGCCTCGCTGCTCTCCAGCGGACAGGCGAACTTCGCCCAGGGCCGCCAAATGCCGTTGACCGGGACGAGCACCAGTCAGACTGCGGCCTGGCAAAGCGTCGGCGCCGGCACCTATACCGTCATCGTGGTCTGTCAGGACGGGACGACGGCGGGCACCCAGGCCATCATCGTGGCCGCCCCCTCGACCCCCGGAATCTCCGCTAAGCCCTCGCCGACGCTCGGCGTGCTGGGCGGTCTCGGCGGCACCACCAGGCACTACGGCACCCTCACCCTCGTGGGCGGCGGAGTGCTGGTCGCCACGGGCGTCGGGGCGGCGGCCTGGTTCCTGCGCCGCCGCACGAAGCCCAACCGGCTCTGATCCGGGGTCCGTCGCACGGCGGCCGTCCGCCCGACTCGGGTCGTGGGGCGGCCGTGGGCGGGCACTACCGGCGCTCGGGCTCGGGCAGCGGCTCAGGCTCGGGCAGTTGCTCGAACTCCTCCAGCGCGTGCGTCAGCCACTGCGTCCAGAAGGTCTCCAGGTCGATTCCGGCGCGCAGTACGAGGTGCCGTAGGCGGTCCTGGGGAGTGTCCTTGCCGGGCGGGAAATCGCGCTGCTGGATTTCCTCGTACTCGGCGAGCTGTCGCTGGTGCAAGGTGAGATGGTGACGCAGGTCCGCCCCGATGCCCGCGGTGCCGACGACGGCCGCGGCGCGCAGCCGCAGCAGCATCGTGTCGCGCAGCGGCTTCGGGTCCTGGGACGCGGCCGTCCAGCGGGCCAGTTCGTCGCGGCCCGCGGGCAGCACTTCGTAGCTCTTCTTCTGCCCCCGGGCCGGCTGCTCGGACGGCAGGGCGCGGATGTATCCCTCGGCCTCGAGTTTTCCCAGCTCGCGATAGATCTGCTGATGCGTGGCCGACCAGAAGTAGCCGATCGACTTGTCGAACCGCCGGGTCAGCTCGAGGCCCGACGACGGCCTCTCGAGCAGGGCGGTGAGGATCGCGTGCGGGAGTGACATGGAGTCATCCTAGGGACGGCCGCACGGCGAACGGGCCGTGCGGTGGACGGACCCGTGCGGTGGTCCTGCGGTGGACCCGCCGTCCGGCGCCTACAGGGTCGCCGCCAGCTCCGTGCCCTGCTTGATGGCGCGCTTGGCGTCCAGTTCGGCGGCCACGTCGGCACCGCCGATGAGGTGCACGCTGTGACCCGCGGCGGACAGCTCCTCGTACACGTCGCGGCGCGGATCCTGCCCGGTGCAGAGGACGACAGTGTCCACCTCCAGGACCTGGCTGTGCCCGTCGACGGTGACATGGAGTCCGGCATCGTCGATCAGGTCGTACTGGACACCCGGGACCATGGTGACGCCCCGGTGCTTGAGCTCGGCGCGGTGGATCCAGCCGGTGGTCTTGCCCAGGCCGGCGCCGACCTTGGAGGTCTTGCGCTGGAGGAGGTGGACGGTGCGCGGCGGGGCGGGCCGCTCGGGCGCGGCGAGGCCGCCGGGTGCCCGGTAGTCCATGTCTACGCCCCAGTGCCGGAAGTACGTCGCCGGGTCCTCGCTCGCCTTGTCGCCGCCGTCGGTCAGGTACTCGGCGACGTCGAAGCCGATGCCGCCGGCGCCGAGGATCGCGACCCTGTCGCCGACGGGGGCGCCGTCGCGCAGCACGTCGAGGTAGCCGACGACGCTCGGGTGGTCGACCCCGGGGATCTCGGGGGTGCGCGGGCGGACGCCGGTGGCGACGACGACCTCGTCGTAGGCGGAAACGTCCTCGGCGGCGACGCGGGTGTTCAACCGGACGTCCACGCCGTGCAGTTCGAGCTGGGTGCGGAAGTAGCGGATCGTCTCGTCGAACTCCTGCTTGCCGGGGACCTTGCGGGCCACGTTGAGCTGGCCGCCGATCTCGCTCGCGGCGTCGTAGAGCGTGACGTCGTGGCCGCGCTCGGCCGCGGAGACCGCGCAGGCCAGGCCGGCGGGGCCCGCGCCCACCACGGCGACGCGCTTGCGCAACCGGGTCGGGGAGAGGACGAGTTCCGTCTCGTGGCAGGCGCGCGGGTTGACCAGGCAGGAGGTGATCTTGCCGCTGAAGGTGTGGTCGAGACAGGCCTGGTTGCAGCCGATGCAGGTGTTGATGGCCTCGGGGCGCCCGGCCGCCGCCTTGGCGACGAAGTCGGGGTCGGCGAGCATCGGGCGGGCCAGCGACACCATGTCGGCGTGGCCCTCCGCCAGCAACTGCTCCGCGATGTCGGGGGTGTTGATGCGGTTGGTGGTCACGAGGGGGATCGAGACGGCGCCCATGACCTTCTTGGTCACCCAGGCGTACGCGCCGCGCGGCACGGAGGTCGCGATGGTGGGGATACGGGCCTCGTGCCAGCCGATGCCGGTGTTGATGATCGTCGCTCCGGCCGCCTCGACGGCCTGGGCGAGCGTGACGACCTCCTCCAGGGAGGAGCCGCCCGGCACCAGGTCCAGCATGGAGAGGCGGTAGATGATGATGAAGTCCTCACCGGCGGCCTCACGGACACGCCGGACGATCTCGAGGGGGAAGCGCGTGCGGTTCTCGTACGAGCCGCCCCAGCGGTCCTCGCGTTTGTTGGTCTCGGCGGCGACGAACTCGTTGATCAGATAGCCCTCGGAGCCCATGATCTCGACGCCGTCGTACCCGGCCTGCCGCGCCAGCCGGGCGGCACGCGCGTAGTCGTCGATGGTCCGCTCGATCTCGGCGTCGGTGAGCGCGTGCGGCGGGAAGGGGCTGATCGGCGCCTGCAGGGCGCTCGGTGCGACCAGGTCCCGGTGGTAGGCGTACCGCCCGAAGTGCAGGATCTGCATCGCGATCCGGCCGCCCTCGCGATGCACCGCGGCCGTGATCTCCGCGTGCTGCTCGGCCTCCGCCTCCGTGGTGAGTTTCGCGCCGCCCTCGTACGGCCGCCCCGCCTCGTTGGGCGCGATCCCGCCGGTGACGATGAGACCGACGCCGCCGCGGGCCCGGGTCGCGTAGAACTCCGCCATCCGCTCGAAGCCGCGCTCGGCCTCCTCCAGGCCCACGTGCATGGAGCCCATCAGCACGCGGTTGGGCAGGGTGGTGAAGCCCAGGTCGAGCGGGTTCAGCAGGTGCGGGTAACGGCTCATCGGGCCCTCCGTGCGCGGTGTCGTGTGTCTGTTGTAGACGACGGACCCCGCGTTGTGCAACTAGTTGCATAAAGCGGGGTCCGGTCGAGGACGGGGTCGGTGTCGGGTACGGCCCGGCCCGCAGCCGTCGGCCCCATCCGGTCACGGGCCGGGGCGGCGTGACGGGATGGGGCCGGGGTCGCGGCATGCCGGACGAGGCCCGAGCGCTCAGGGACTGGTGCCGATCACGACGTTGGCGTACAGCTCGTCGCAGACGGCCAGCCTGGCGGTCAGGCCGCTGCGGGCGAAGGCCTCGACCGCCAGGGGTGCCTGACGCTCGCTCGTCTCCACCAGGAGGCAGCCACCGGTGGCCAGCCAGCGGGGCGCCTCGGCGGTGACCCGGCGCAGGATGTCGAGGCCGTCCACGCCGCCGTCGAGCGCGACGAGCGGTTCGTGGTCACGGGCTTCCGCGGGCAGCAGGTCGACCTCGCCCGTGGGGACGTACGGCACATTGGCGGCGAGGACGTCGATGCGGCCGCGCAACGTCTCGGGCAGGGCCGCGAACAGGTCGCCCTCGTGGACGTGGCCGCCGAAGGGCGCGACATTGCGGCGGGCGCAGCGCACCGCGGCCGGGTCGATGTCGGCGGCGTGCAGTTCGGGCCCGTCGAGGGAGGCGGCCAGCGCGGCGCCCACCGCGCCGGAACCGCAGCACAGGTCCACGACGAGGGATGCGTGCGGCGCTTGGGCCACGGCCAGGTCGACGAGGAACTCGGTGCGGCGGCGGGGCACGAAGACACCTTGCTCCACGGCGACGCGCAGACCGTGGAACCCGGCCCAGCCGAGGACGTGTTCGAGGGGCAGTCCCGAGACGCGCCGCTCCAGCATCGCGGTGGCCTCGTCCGGGGTGCGGGCGGTGGAGAGGATCAACTCCGCCTCGTCCTCGGCGAAGACACAGCCCGCGGAGCGGAGCGCGGCGACAAGAAAATCAGCGGAAGAAAAAGGGGGCATGGAAGCCGAGAGCCTTTCGATGAGCCGAAGGGCGCTCTCGCGGTCACCTACAGGCGGTGAGCCGCATCGCCTCGAGGTGAGAGCACCCGACTTGACCTAGCGGTAATGGGTCCCACCTCCTCGGCAACTCCTCGGCTGGGGCGGTCCACAGCCGGGACGGCCACCTTACAGGAACGGGCCGGAGGCCGACCGGTACCTCCAGGTCGAGTTGTACTATGCAACCAGGGGATCGAAGGGAGGTCTCGTGACAGCAGCCGAAGGTTCCGATGCGACCATGGTCACCACCGGAACATCAGCCGCAGAGGCGGCCGTCGAGACCATTCATCGCGAGATGACGGCGTTCGCCCGCCGGGCCAGGGCCTCGGCGGGGCGCATGCATCCGGAGCTGTCCCTGGTCTCGTACACCCTGCTGGGTCATCTGGAGGAGCGCGACGGCTGTCGGGCCACCGATCTGGCCGCGCACTACGCGCTGGACAAGTCCACCGTGAGCCGGCAGGTGGCGGCGCTGGAGCGGGCCGGGCTGATCGAGCGCCGACTCGCCCCCGAGGACCACCGGGTGCAGGTGCTGCACCTGACGGAGGCGGGCACCCGGATCCTCGCCCAGGTCACCGAGAGCCGCCGGATCGCGTTCCGCGAACGGCTCACGGACTGGCCGGAGGAGGACCTGGAGCGGTTCGCCGGGTATCTCGTGCGGTACAACAGGGCATCCCAAGCACCCGTCGGGAAGACCTCCGCGCGCTGAGGAGATCCTCCGTCACCGGGCCCCGGCCGGCTGCCCGTTCGCCAGGTGTTCGGGCACCCGTGCCGCCAGGAAGCGGGTGGTGCGGCGCAGCTTGAAGCCGAGGGACTCGTAAAGCCGGATGGCGTTGGTGTTGCCCGCGGCGGTGTGCAGGAACGGGGTCTCGCCGCGCTCGCGTATGCCGTGCGCGACGGCCAGGATCAGCCGGGACGCGAGGCCCTGGCCCCGGAAGTCCGGGTCGGTGCACACCGCGCTGATCTCGGTCCACCCCGGCGGGTGCAGTCGCTCCCCCGCCATGGCGATCAGCGCGCCGCCCCGGCGGATCCCGAGATAGGTGCCGAGCTCGACGGTGCGCGGCAGGAAGGGGCCGGGCCTGGTGCGCTCGACCAGGTCCAGCATCTCCGGTACATCGGCCGGACCGAGCGGCACCGCCTCGGCGTCCGGTGCCGCGGCGAGCCCGTCGTCGACGAGTTGCACGCCCTCGAGGTTGAAGGTCACCTCCCAGCCGTCCGGTGTCCGCCCGCCGAACCCGGCCAGCGCGGCCTCGCCGCCGGGGCCCACGAGGGCCGCGAGGTCCGCCCAGTCGTCGGCGTCCGGATCGTCGGGCAGGGCCAGCCACGGCGATACGTCGACGGGATAGCGCAGGACGCGGCCGCGCCGCTCGGCGAAGTGGGCGTGCGGGCCGGTCAGCGCGCCGAAGGCAGGGCTGTCCAACGGGTGGGACGCGCTCGCCTCGCTCAGGCTCACCTCGCTCGCGCTCATGCGGATCTCGCTCACGCGGCGACCTCGATCACGATCTTGCCGCGCGCGTGGCCGTTCTCGACCGTGGCGAGCGCCTCGCCTGCCCGGTCGAGCGGGAAGGTCTGTGTGACGAAGGGCCGAAGGCTGCCCTCGGCCACGAGCCGCGCCACCTCGTCGAGGACGGCCGCGGTACGGGCCCGCTCGACCAGTACGCCGCCGAGTCGCGCGACCGTCTCCCGGTCCGCGCCGGTGATCAGCTTCGTACGGTCGGCCACCAGCGTCGCCGCGGCTTCCAGCACCTCGCCCCCGACGAGGTCGAAGACCGCGTCGACTCCGTCCGGCGCCGCCGCCCCCGCCCGCTCCGCGAGGTCGGGGCCCGACGGCACGTGCACGGCCCCGAGCGACTCCACGAAGTCCTTCTTGCCGTCGCTCGCGATCCCGACGACACGCAGCCCGAAGGCGCGCGCGATCTGCGTCGCCGCGACGCCCACACCGCCGCCCGCGCCGGTGATCAGTAGCGTCGCCCCGGCGGGCAGAGCGAGCTGGCGGATCCCGTCGTACGCGGTCGCCGCCGCCACGGGCAGCGCGGCCGCGTCCGTGAAGGAGAGCTCGGCGGGCTTGCGCGCGGTCACCGTCGTGGGCAGCAGGGCGTACTCGCTGTATCCGCCGGCCACCGGATTGCCGAAGACCTCGTCCCCCACCGTGAACCCGGTCACATCGGGGCCGACCTCCTCGACGACTCCCGCGACCTCGCTGCCGAAGACGGCCGGCAGCTCGCCGGCCTCGGCACCGGGACGGCGAAAGCCCGACCGCAGCTTCCAGTCGACGGGGTTCACGCCCGCCGCGCGCACCGCGACGAGCACCTGGCCGGGCCCCGGACGCGGCCGGTCCCAGTCCACCAGGGCCTCGGTCTCCGGGCCGCCGTACCGCGTGAAGACGTACGCCTTGGGCATCTGTCCGCTCCCTCTCTCTCCTTCGGCGTCACCGCCGGTCGCCACCAGAGGCAAGGAAGATCGCGAGGCGGCTATTCCCGGGCCGCCGGAGAGTTCATACGTCCGCAATGATCAGCGCCCCACGCGGGGACGGAGCACCGTCGACCGCCACGTACGGTTGAATGCGTAAGCACCGTCTGGAGGCACCACCCGTCATGAACGTCACCCGAGGCTTCACCGGGCGCCCGCGCACCGACAACGCCGGACTGCCACCCGGCCAGTACGACGCGGGCGACGACTGGCCCGTCCTGTCCGCCGAGGTCACCCCCGACCTGGCGCCCGCCGACTGGACCTTCCGGATCGACGGTCTGGTGGCCGAGCCCCGCACCTGGAACTGGGAACAGGCGCACGCGCTGCCCGCCTCGGCGTACGAAGGCGACATCCACTGTGTGACGAGCTGGTCGAAGTTCGGGGTGCGGTTCGGCGGCGTGTCCCTGGACGCGTTCCTCGATGTGGTGCACCCCGACGGGTCCGCCACCCACGCGGTCGCCTACGCGCACACCGGGTACACCACGAATCTCCCGCTCGCCGACCTCACCGGCGGTCGTGCCTGGATCGTCTGGGAGTACGACGGGAAGCCGCTCCCCGCGGAACACGGTGGCCCGGCACGGCTGATCGTGCCACACCTGTACTTCTGGAAGAGCGCCAAGTGGATCGCGGGACTGCGCCTCCTCGACCACGACGAGCCGGGCTTCTGGGAGCAGAACGGCTACCACGCACGCGGCAACCCCTGGGAAGAGCAGCGCTACTCCGGTGACTGAGACCATGACCGAGACGACGACCAAGGCCTTCCTGCCGCCGACACGCTTCGCCGTGCCCGGGCGGATCGCCGTGAGCAACCGGGCCGCCGCCACCTGGCAGACCGCCACACTCACCGAGATCCGCCGCGAGACGCCGCACGCCGCCACCTTCCGGTTCGCGGTGCCGGAGTGGGCGGGTCACCTGCCCGGCCAGCACCTGATGCTGCGGCTGACCGCCGGGGACGGGTACGTGGCGCAGCGCCACTACTCCATCGCGTCGCCGCCCGACGACGCCGGACACATCGAGCTGACCCTGGACCGTGTCGAGGACGGCGAGGTCTCCGGCTGGTTCCACACCGTGGCCCAGCCGGGTGACTCGGTCGAGGTGCGGGGGCCGCTCAGCGGCTTCTTCGCCTGGCCCGGCGACCGGCCGGCGCTCCTCATCGGCGCCGGCTCCGGCGTCGTACCGCTGATGTCGATGCTGCGCCACCACCGCGCCCGCGGACTGGACGTACCGCTGCGCCTGCTCGTCTCCGCGCGCGGTCCCGAAGAACTCATCTACGCGCGGGAGTACGGCGAGGAGACCACGCTCGTCTTCACGCGCAGCGCGCCGAAGGGTGTCGCCGTGGGCCGTATGACGACCGCGCAGGTGGCGCCGCTCCTGGCCCAGGAGCCTTCCGGTGGGTGGGAGGCCTACGTGTGCGGCTCCAACGGGTTCGCGGAGCACGCGTCGCGGCTGCTGGTCGAGGCCGGGCAGCCTGTGGACCGGATCCGCATCGAGCGCTTCGGCTGACGCCGACGCCGACGCCGACGAGAGCGTCATCGATGCCCACGGTGATCGTCCGGGCAGCCGGCCTCGCGGCGGGAATCGGTGGCACGCCAGTACGCGTCGAGTGCCGCTGGGTGGGCATCGGTCAGGGTGGGCTCCTGTTTGCCGCGTGGACGGGTTCACCGGTTCCGCCGGGGGCTCGGGGGTTCCCGATGGACGCTCGCAGCCGCGGGCGGGGCCTCGGTGGCGAGGAGGTGGAGATGCGCACCCGGTTACCGGGCTGGCGCTGGCGCCGCAACGCGCTGCGCCGCCGCTCGGACGTCATCGAGGCGTGGACGGTGCTGACGGTCGCCTTCCTGTTGTTCGTCGGTGCGCCCCTCGCCGGGGCGGCCGTGGGATGGCGGGTGTACGACGGCGCGCAGGCGCGGGCCGCGGCGCAGCGAGCCGAGCGGCATCAGGTGCGCGCCGTGATCGTCGCCGCGCCCGCGGCGATATCGCTGCAGGGCGGCCCGCAGCCCCCATACCGGGTGAAGGTGCGCTGGACCGAGCCGGGCAAGGGACCCCGGATCGGAGAGGCCCGGGTTCCCGCGGGCACGGGACGCGGCGACCGCGCCGACATCTGGCTGGACTCCCACGGCCGGAGCGTCGGTCCTCCGGTGAACGACAGCGCGATCTGGCAACACACACTGACGACCGGTGTGTTCACCGTCGGCGGCTCCTCGGCCGCCGTCCTCGGCGCTCACTTCGCCGTACGGCGCGTCACCGCACGCCGGCGTCTGGCCGAATGGGAGCGGGACTGGGCGCGTACGGGACCGCAGTGGAGGCGGCACACGGCATGACGGTCGGGTGGCGGACAAACCGTCGCGGCCGGCCGTCGCACCCCGCCCTGGACCGAACAGCCGCTGACCTGCTCGCCGCCCACCACCGAACACCCTCTACGGTGTCGATATCGGCCGGCTGAGCAATCGACACGGAGAGGACGCCATGCCCACGCTGAACAGCCTGTGCGAGGAGCCCGACTTCTGCCTTCGCCTCGCCCTTGGGGGCACGACGGCCGACCGAGTGGTGGATTCTGTACGTGCCCTCTCCATGACCGCGTCCACGGGCAGCCCGCCGGAAGACGTCAGGGACGCGCTGGTGGTGATCGGTGACTTCTGGGACTCCGGGCGGAAGTCCGTCCGTGAGGAGGTCGAGCCGTTGTTGCGCCAACTGTCGCGGCAGCGGGCCGCCGGCCTCGCCGTGGTGGTCCCGCGGCACGGGGCGGAGGCCGTTCCGGTGACCATTCGCAGCTCGGCCGCCCGTCTCGACGTACCGCTGCTGACCACGACGAAGACGCTGCGTGACTGGCATGAACTGATCCCGCGGCTGCGCGAGTTCCGCTATCGGCAAGCCGAGTGGCACGCCGATCAGCTCACGGCCCTGCTGAACCGGCTTCCGGACCGTCTCTGGGAAGCGGACGCAGGCGCGATGCAGCGGATCGCGGACTGGCTGGCGGCGGCCGTGGAGGCGGACGTACTGGTCAGTGATCCCTCGCGCGGTGTCCTGGCCGCGGCGCCGGGCACCCTCGCTCCGCCGCTCGTGCGGCAGGGCGCCCAACTCGTCCATCCGCACCAGGAGTCGGTCCCGCTGAGCGCGACCGGTTCGGCCGCGGTGCTGTCCGTGACCAGCCGCCGTCCGCTCGACGACGTGCGCACCGATCTCCTGCGGCACGCGGCGAAGGCACTGGGCCTGATCGACCAGGCCCAGTTGCAGGACCAAGTGATGGAGGCCCGGCGTGAAGTGCAGTTGAGCGTCTTTCAACTGCTGATGGTGGGTGAGGAGGTGGCCGCGCAGCGTGTCATGGCCGGGTTGGCCCCGGGGCTGTTGGCGACCGAGTCGGTGCATGTCTATGTGATCGACTGCGGGCGGGAGGACCGTGAAGTGGCGGCCCTGCAAGCCGAGGACGCGCTGACCGGACGCGCGCTGCTGGCTCGGTGCCCGGTCTTCAACCACTTGATCGTGGTCGATCCGCTGCCGGCCGTCGCGGACGCTCCCGGAAGCGTCCGCGACGCGCTGGGAAGGATCGTGGCCGAACTCCCCCGGCACCATATGGGCGGCAGCCGGTTGAACGCGCTCAGCAGCGTGGCGGATGCCTACACGCAGGCGGCCAACACCTTGGTGACGGCACGTCAGGTGCCCGGCAGGGTCGCGCTCGCCGAGGAGCGGACCGACTTTGTGGACGTGCTCCCGCCGGACACGGCACGACGCTGGGCGGGCACGCTGCTGCGCCCCGTGCTCACGCTGCCGACCGGGCAGCGTGAGCAGCTCGTAAGGACACTGGAGTTGGGTCTGTGGGCGCAGCACACGGCCGTCAGCCGCCTCCTCGGCGTCCACCGCAACACGGTGACGCACCGCGTCAACAAGGGTTTCGATCTGCTCGGCCTCGACCGCGGCCAGGTCCTCAACCGGGTGGTCGTCTCGACGGCACTCCAGGTCGTCGTCAAGTACGGGCACGACGCGCGCTCGGCCGACCCGGCGGCCGACTTCAGCGCGATGGTGTCCGCTCCGGAGGTCCGCGCGTGGGCCGACTCGTTCCTCCAGCCGCTGCGGACCGACCGCCGCGATCTGCTGCGCACGCTGTGCGTCTGGCTGGAGAACGACACCCACACGCAGCGCACGGCCGCCGCGCTGGATCTGGCGCCGGTGACGGTCCGCAGCCATCTGCGGGCCGCCACTCCCCTGATCCAGCGCGATCTGCTCGTGGGCCCGGACGAGACGGGCGTGCCCGGCGAACACGAGCAGGTGCTCAGCGGTGTACGCCCCTTGGCCTTCGCCCTGCACGCCAGCACCGGCCGCCCCTCCCTGCCGGTCGCCTGACGCCGGACTGTGCACCGGCGACACGAAACTCCGTCCCCCTTGTGCACCGGGAGGGGCCCACTCCGCGTCGCCGGCCCACCGGACCGGGAGACTGTGCACGTGTGACATGGCACGGACGAACCGCGCTCCCTAGCGTGATGCCGGTCCACCCGACACCTATTCACGGGAGCGGAACGTGTTGAGCAGCAGAACGGCGCACCACACCATGCACCACACCACCGCGGTGCCCGCACCGGGTCTGCGACTGGCCAACGTCGGCCGGTGGGCGGGGCTGTCCGAGGACTGAACCTGGCGGCCGTCCGGCCGTACACGTACGGTGTGATCATCCGCACCCATGACGTCAAAGGTGGTCCTTCATGGCCCTGTTCGACCTCCCCCTCGACGAGCTGCGCGAGTATCGCAGTGCCTCCGCCGAACCCGAGGACTTCGACGCCTTCTGGGCCAAGACCCTCCAGGAGACCCGCGAGCACGACCTCGACGCCCGCTTCGAGCCCGTCGAGACGCATCTCAAGACGATCAAGGTGTACGACGTCACGTTCGCGGGGTTCGGCGGGCACCCGGTCAAGGGCTGGCTCACCCTGCCGGCCTGGGCGAACGCGCCGCTTCCCGCGGTCGTCGAGTTCGTCGGGTACGGCGGCGGGCGCGGCCTTCCGCACACGCATCTGCTGTGGGCGTCGGCGGGCTTCGCGCATTTCGTGATGGACACGCGCGGCCAGGGCAGCGCCTGGGGCGGCGGCGAGACGCCGGACCCGGTGGGCAGCGCGCCCGCGTTCCCCGGTTACATGACCCGTGGCATCGACGCGCCCGAGAACTACTACTACCGCCGTGTGTTCACGGACGGCGTGCGCGCCGTGGAGGCGGCCCGCTCGCATCCGCTGGTCGACCCGGCGCGCACCGCGGCCGTCGGCGGGAGCCAGGGCGGCGGCATCACCATCGCGGTGGGCGGCCTGGTCCCCGACCTGGCCGCGATCGCACCCGACGTGCCGTTCCTGTGTGACTTCCCGCGCGCGACGACGCTGACGGACCGCCAGCCGTACCGGGAGATCGGCAGCTACCTCAAGACCCACCGCGGTCGCACCGCGGACGTGCTGCGCACGCTGTCCTACTTCGACGGGGTGCACTTCGCGGCGCGCGGCAGCGCACCGGCCCTCTTCTCGGTCGCCCTGGAAGACCAGACCTGCCCGCCGTCCACGATCTTCGCGGCCTTCAACGCGTGGGACCACGAGGACAAGAAGATAGAGGTCTACGACTTCAACGACCACGAGGGCGGCGGCCCCTACCAGGAGGCGGCCAAGCTGGACTGGCTGCCCGCATACTTCTGAGAGCACCCAGAAGCCCGACAGCCACGACTTCCTTCCAGCCCGACCAGTCGGTACGGTCAGCGACTGACAGCTGACGCATGATGGAGGTCCCATGTCTCACCCCGAGCCTCATGTGCAGGGCCACTGCGACGCACGCTTCACGGCGGTGCGCGCGGCGTTCGAGGAGAACTTCCACGATCGGGGTGAGCTGGGCGCTGCCGTGGCGGTCACGCTCGACGGCGAGACCGTCGTGGATCTGTGGGGCGGCTGGGCCGACGCGGCGCGCACCCACCGCTGGGAGCGCGAGACGCTGGTCAACGTGTGGTCGACGTCGAAGGGCCCGACGTCGCTGTGCGCGCACATCCTGGCCGATCGCGGGCTGCTCGACTTCGACGCCCCGGTGGCCGCGTACTGGCCGGAGTTCGCGGCGGCCGGCAAGGAGACCGTCCTCGTACGCCATCTGCTGTCGCACCGCGCGGGGCTGGCCGGGCTGCGCGAGCCGCACACGCTCGCCCAGCTCTTCGACTGGGAGTTGACGGTCGCGCGACTCGCGGCGCAGGAGCCCTGGTGGGAGCCGGGGACCCGGTCCGGCTATCACGCGCTCACGTTCGGCCATCTGGTCGGTGAGGTGGTGCGGCGCGTCTCGGGGCTGTTGCCGGGTGCGTTCCTGGAGCGGGAGGTGACCGGGCCGCTGGGGATCGACTTCACCATCGGGCTGCCGGAGAAGGAGGCCGACCGGGCGGCCGAGCTGGTGCGGTCGTCGGCCGCTCCGAGCAGTGAACAGGCGGCGGCCTTCGCCCGGTTGGCGCCCGCCGCCGTCGCCGCCCTCGCCAATCCGCCGCTCGGCGCCGCCGAGGCCAACTCTCCGGTGTGGCGGGCCGCCGAGGTCCCTGCCGCCAACGGTCACGGCACCGCCCGCGCGGTCGCCGCACTGTACGGGATCTTCGCCGGGCGCGGATCCTTCGGCTCCCGGCGGGTGCTGTCGCCGGAGGCCGCCGAGCGGGTGCGCGAGGGCCAGGGCGCCTGCCGCGATGTAGTGCTGGGCGCCGGGTTCGAGCACGAGACGGAGATCGGGCTCGGGCTGTGGCTGAGCGGCCCGGGTGGCTCGTACGGTCCCAACCCGAGGGCTGTCGGCCACGACGGCTTCGGCGGCTCCTGCGGCCTCGCCGACCCGGAGACGGGCCTCTCCCTGGGATACGTCATGAACCGCATGGGGCCGCACATCGCCGACGACCCGCGGAAGATGGCCCTGGTGGACGCCCTGTACAGCGCCCTCTGACCTGTCCGGGCCGGTGCCGCAGGTGTCACCCGGCGCGACGACGATCGCTCCCGGTGGCCCGAAGGAGGGTGAGTGGACCGGCGCGAACACACCGCGGGCTGCCGCTCCGTCCAAGCCGATCTCGCTCCACGGTCGCCATGGCGGCCCCGAAAGGCTCCGGGTCGACGGCGTACGTCCCCGGTTCCATCAGCGCGGGGAGCAGTTGGTGTCCGCACTTGTGGTGGGCATGGCCGGGAAGCGCGGTCTGCGACACGGGGGCGGTCAGCACGGCGCCGCACCCCGCACACGCGAACACGGCATCGCTCAGGCGGGCACCGTCCCCCTCCCTCGCGTGGCCACGACCATCCGGCACCGCGGGCTGCCGTCCGGCCTGAGCCCGAACTCGGGCAGCGCGTGGAGCTCCACCTCGAACCCGGCCAGGGCCAGCTCCCGCTGTACGTCGCCGAGCCGGAACGCCCGGTAGTACATGACGAACGGCGGACGCCAGACCGCGTTGCGCACCCGCATCACCGCGTCGAATCCCAGCAGGGCCCAGTACCACGGCGAGCTGGGCCGCGGCGGGGCCATGACGGGGAACGCGAAGCGCCCGCCCGGCCGCAGCGCGGAGTGGACCTCGGCGAACAGACTCGGCAGTTCGCGCGGCAGGAAGTGTCCGAACGCGCCGAAGCTCACCACGAGGTCGAAGGCGGGCCGGAAGGGCAGGGCGCGGGCATCACCACGCACCCGTGCGACGCGCGGCGCGCCGGTGCGCGGTGCGGTGAGGTGCCCCTCCGCGAGCTCTGCCCGCTCCCGCCCCACAGCGAGCATCCCGGCACTGATGTCGATCCCTGTGACGCTCTCCCGGCAGAGCTTCACCAGGACGTCCATGCCCGCCCCGGTGCCGCAGCACAGGTCGAGCCCGTGGTCGAACGGGCCCAGCGGTCCAAGTGCCCGGCCGACCGCGTCGAGAATCGAGTCCGGTGTCCGGAACGGTGTGTGGTCGAACTTCGGCGCGAGCAGGTCGTAGCCGTGCTCGACGGACGACAGGGCCTGAACGGCCAGTTCGCGGAGGGTGGGACCGTGCGGGGTGAACATCACGTTGAGTTTAGACCGACCGGCAATTGGAGGGCGGCGTCCCCTCCCATTGCCGGTCGGTCTTAGGGCAGCGCGTACCGCAGGCGCTGGCCCAAGGTCCTCTTCATGACTTCGCTCCGGGCCGGTCGACCCCGTGGTAGCGCTCGTACAGCGTGCCGCCGACGCCCGGTCGGGGCCGCCACGCGAACGCGTGGCGGCCGATCCGCGGCTCAGCCGATCGTCAGGACGATCGCGCCGGAGTACGTGCCGCCCGCCTCGATGGCCGTCGCCGTGCCGTCGACCGTCATGGTCACGGACTTGCCGCTCGGTGCCTTCACGGCCGCGTCGGCGGCGACGATCAGCCGGGTCAGGTGCGAGGTGCCGGTCACCGTCCAGGCCGAGCCGCTGTTCAGCTGGACGATCACGCCGTTGTTCACCGCGGCCTGGACGGTGTTGGTGACCTGGCCCAGCTCGTAGAAGTTGGAGGAGTCGATCGTGCTGACGCGGTGCTGGGCCTTCGAGGCCGAGAGGACGCCCCGCACGGTCGACTCCTCGAAGGTGAGAACCATGTTCTTGCCGTTGCGCATGCCGTTGTAGAAGTCGCCCTTGAGCGCGATGGAGGTGAAGGTGGCGGCGCCGTCGGCCGGGTGGACGGCGGTCGGGTCGAAGGCCGTGTCCTTGGCCGGGTCGTCCGTGGGCTCGGTGTAGACGCCGACGTTCATCATCTTGCCGTCGACGTTCACCGGGCCCGGGTCGTCCAGCTCGATCATCTGCAGGATGACCCCGTTGCGCGGATTGAGTCGGACGCCCTGGGAGCCGTCCACGGTGATCGACGTCTGCTGACCCTTGTTGAGGAAGGTCGACCTCTCGGAGTTGACGACCGTGCCGCCGTCGAGCTTCAGGGTCCCGGCGCCGAAGAACATGTAGCCGAAGTGGCCGGAGTCGACGACCGTGTTCCGGACCGGTACCGCCGCCAACTCGGTGTCGCTCAGCCCGAGTTCCAGCTCGGTGTTGAGCGCGGCCACCGCCTCCCGCGTGCTGTCGCCGTAGTGCACCGAGGCGGCCGGGCCCGCGATGATGGTCGCGTAGCTGCCGACGTCGAACTGCGAGCCGAGCACGCGCACGACCGCGTCACCGATGGCGTAGGTGCCGTAGCCGTACTCCCCCGTGTTCCCGACCTGGCTGTTGATCGTCGTCAGCTTGAGTCCGCTGCCGCCCTCGACCGACAACGCGCCCCATGTCTCGGAGAAGACCGTGGAGTTGAGGTACGTCGCCCTGCTTTTCTCGCCGATGAGGTTGGCGGCGCGGACGTTTCCGTCGAGGCCGAGCATCCAGGGCACCGACTCCATGTAGGGCGTCTCGACGGTGGCATGGTAGTCGGCGGGCAGGACTCCGTTGCGTGTGTGGACGGAGGAGTTCTTGACGATGACGTTCGCGCCGCCGTTGGAGATGACGCCGGTGCGTACGACACCCTTGGTCGCGATCCGGGCGCCGTCCACCACCAGTGTGGTCGATGCCCCGTCGCCCACGACGGCCGCGCCGTAGCCGGCGAAGTCACAACGGCCGTTGCCGGTCAGGGAGATGGTCGGCCGCTGGAGCGTGTAGCTGCCGTCCCGCACATAGACGCCGTCGAAGCACTCGCCGGTGGAGGTGATCGCGACGTTCTTGGCGAGGGTGTGGGTGACCTTGCCGCCGAGCACGCCCGCGAGGACCGACTTCGCGGTCACGACACCGTCGGAGTCGACGTACAGCGCCTGCCGGAACGGGAAGGTGAGGGTCTCGTACGTCACCGCGTTGGCCTGCGCCACGGTGAGGACGACGTCGCCCCGGTAGACGCCGGCGGAGATCAGGGTCGCCGTTCCTCCTGTCTCGGTGAGGAGTTGGCCCGTCTCGACCCCGTCGGAGCGGCTCGCCCGGCGGTACGAGGGCTTCGCCCGCTGTGTGACTGTGCCGGCGCCGTTCCCCGACGTACCCCTGGTGGAGGCCATGTACTGGCACCACAACCGGCACGCCGACCCGGCGCACCGATGGCTGCGCGAGACCGTGCGGAAGGTGGGCGCGTCGCTGGACGAACCCGTGCCCCTGGAGATCACCGGCGTGGATGCCACCCATGAGGAACGCGCGTTTCCGGAGCTGGCCCCGGCTTCCTAGCGTGGGGAGCGAACCCACGCCCCCATGGAGGAAGCCGTGAGCCGCACACGCCTGACCGGTCGCACCGTCGTCATCACCGGAGCCGCGCAGGGCCAGGGAGCCGCCGAGGTGGCGGCCGCGGCCCGCGAGCGCCGCCGTCGTCGCGACGGACGTCCTCGACGAACTGGGCGAGAAGCTGGCCGCCTCCCTGCGCGCCGAAGGCCTGGACGTGCGCTTCCAGCACCTGGACGTGTCGTCCCCGGAGGACTGGGCGAAACTGGCGTCGTCGCTCTGCGCAGTGCACGGGCTCGTCAACAACGCCGGAATCCCCCTGCGCGCCCGCCTCGGCTCGGTCGAACTCACCGACTGGAACCGGGCGTTCGCCGTGAACACCACCGGCCCGATGCTGGGCATCCAGGCTCTCTCCCCGCTCATGCCCTCCGGTGCCTCGATCGTGAACGTCGGCTCGGTCGCCGGCCTCACCGCCCACCACGCCGTCGCCTACACGGCGAGCAAGTGGGCGTTGCGGGGCCTGTCGAAGGTGGCCTCCCTGGAGCTGGCCCCCCGCGGCATCCGTACGAACGTCATCCACCCCGGCTACATCGAGACCCCTCTGATGGCGACCGCCGACCCGGTGTTCGTCGCGGCACATCTGGCGATGACCCCGCAGGGCCGCGCGGGCACGGTCGACGAGGTGGCGCCGCTGGTCGTCTACCTCCTCTCCGACGAGGCGTCGTACGTCAACGGCGCGGAGATCACGGTCGACGGCGGTTACGCGGCGCACGGCGGGGTGAAGGCGATCACGAACGCGCTCGACGCGCCGTGACGACCCGCGCGGCGGTCACGGGAGCGGCTGCTCGGTCCAGATGATCTTTCCATGGGGTGTGTAGCGGGTCCCCCAGCGCTCGGTGAGCTGGGCTACGAGGAAGAGGCCGCGGCCGCCCTCGTCCTCGTTCCTGGCGCGGCGCAGCCGGGGCGAGGTGCTGCTGCCGTCGGACACCTCGCAGATCAGCGCACGGTCGCGAAGCAGCCGCAGCTGGACCGGGCCGGTCGCGTGCCGAATGGCGTTGGTGACCAGCTCGCTGGCGATCAGCTCGGTGGTGAAAGCGAGTTCGTCCAGGCCCCAGGCGGCCAGCTGACCGATGACCGCCGCTCGGGACCGGGAGACGACCGCCGGGTCACTGGGCAGGTCCCACTGCGCGACCCGTTCGGGTCCCAGCGTGTGCGTACGGGCCACGAGCAGGGCCACGTCGTCGCTCTTCCGGGTCGGCAGCAGTGCGTCGAGAACCGCCTCGCAGGTGTCCTCCGGTGCCCGGTCTGCGCGGGCCAGGACGGTGCGGAGCTTGTCCAGGCCGGAGTCGATGTCCCGGTGCCGGTCCTCGATCAGTCCGTCGGTGTAGAGGACCAGCTGGCTGCCCTCGGCCAGCTCCAGTTCGACGGTCTCGAAGGGCATCCCACCGAGGCCGAGCGGGGGCCCCGGGGGCAGATCGACGAAGTCCACCGTTGCGTCGGGTCCCACGATCGCGGGCAGGGGGTGCCCGGCGCGGGTGAGGGTGCAGTGTCGGGACACCGGGTCGTAGACGGCGTACAAGCAGGTGGCTCCGACGATTCCGGAGTCCGTCTGGGTGTTCTCCACCGCCCAGCCCTCGCCCCGGTCGAGCCGTCCGACCAGGTCGTCGAGGTGGGTCAGGAGGTCTTCGGGCGGCAGGTCCAGGGAGCAGAAGTTGTGCACGGCGGTGCGCAGTCGGCCCATGGTGGCGGCGGCGTGCAGACCGTGGCCCACCACGTCGCCGACGACCAGCGCCACCCGGGCGCCGGACAGCGGGATGACGTCGAACCAGTCGCCGCCCACGCCGGCCTGCGCGGGCAGATAGCGGTAGGCCACCTCGACGGCGTTCTGCTCGGACCGGCCCCGCGGCAGCAGGCTGCGCTGCAGGGCGAGGGCGGTCTCGTGCTCACGCGTGTAGCGCCGGGCGTTGTCGACGCAGATCGCCGCGCGCCCGGCCAGCTCCTGGGCCAGCGACAGGTCGTCGTCCTCGAAGGGGGCGGGCTTGCGGGAGCGGTAGAAGCTCACCACGCCGAGGGTCGTGCCTCGGGCCCGCAGGGGCACCGTGATCAGGGAATGGATCCCGGCCGCGAGCACCCGTTCGCGGCGTTCCGGATCCTGGGCGAGCCAGCCGCCGGCCTCGATCAGCACGGGTTCGAGCACGGACCGCGTGCTCTCCAGGCTGCGGGCCTGCGGCGTGGACGGCACAAACTGGACCAGATCTCCGACGCCGTACAGGTGGGAGCCCTCATGAACGGCGCCCATCGCGACCCTGCGCAGCGGGGAGCCCCCGCCGAGCGGGCCCGGCTCGTCGCCGTGCAGCACCGGATCGGGCAGGTCGACGGCGGTGAAGTCGGCGAACCGGGGGACGGTCACCTCCGCCAGTTCCTCGGCGGTGCGAGTGACGTCCAGGGTGGTGCCGATCCTGACGCCGGCGTCGTGCAGCAGCTCCAGGCGCCTGCGGGCCAGCACGGCCAGTCGGCCGACACCGGGCTCGCCCACGAGCAGCAGCCAGTCGCGGGCACCGGCCTCGCCGTCACCCTCGTCGGTTCCGGTCGGCGCCGCCGGCTGCGGCCCGGTCGCGGTGGACGGTGGTACCGGCGCGGACGGCATGGTCACGGCCCGTACGGCGACCGGCGCCGCAGCCACGGCCGGTACGACATGGTGCAGCCGGGGGCCGCCGAAGACACGGGCCTCGACGGCCACGCCGGTCTCGCCGGCCGCGCCGATGACCGGGCGGCGCAACAGGGTGGCGATCCGACCGCCGGAAAGGAGTACCTCGTCGAACGTACGCCGCGGCGAGGCGAGAAGCTCCTCGGCCTTCTCCCGCAGCACGGCAAGGTCGATCCGGCCCAGGTCGCCGCCACTGTGGGCGTTCCCGCGGCCCGGCGCCGCGGACTCGCGCTGCCACGGCCATCCACCCGTGTCACGGTCGGCCCGCCGGTACGCGGCGAGCAGGGCCCGCTCCCGTTCCGTGGACTGCTCCAGCAACCGCGCCTCCACGGCATGGGCGGCCTCGCGGACCAGCCGCAGCATCGCGGGGTCGCCGTCGTCGCGCAGGCAGGTCAGATCGAGGACGGCTTCGATCCGGCCGCTGAGGGGGTCGCGGACGGGTGCGCCGGCACAGGCGAACGGCTGCATGCAGTCGGCGAAGTGCTCACGGCCGACGATGTAGATCGGCCTGCGCTCGGCCAGGGCGGTGCCGACGCCATTGGTGCCGGCGACGGGTTCGGAGGCGTCGAATCCGGGGGCGAACCGCACCTCGTCGAGGCGCTCGCGCAGCTGCCGGTCACCGCCGAGCCGCTGGACCATGCGGCCCTGGGCGTCGCAGAGCGCGATCGTCATGCCCACTTCGGCGAGTGAGGCGGTCAGGTCCTTCAGCACCGGCTCGGCCGCGAGCAGGAAGTGGTCGTCCAGTGCCAGGTCCGGCGCATGCGGGAGCAGCAGCCCGCGCGGCTCCAGCCCGGCGTACCGGCATCGCTTCCAGGAGTCGAGCACGGAGTCCCGGACATCGGTGTCTACCAGCGCACCGGTCAGGAAGCGCTCATGTGCATCGACGAGCCCGCCGATGTCGTCCCAGGCGACGGACAACCGGATCACTTCCCTCGCCCGGAGACCGGCCCGATCGCGCGCCGCCGTCGGCTCGCCGACCGGCGGCGACCTCCAGACACTTCACCCTAGACCTTCCGTGACACACGTCACAACATCGGGCCCTCCGGGGCCAGGGCGGCCGCCCGTCGGCCAGGCGAAGGCCCGCGAGCCGGACGTCCGGGGCGCCGGGCTGTTCACGGGACGAACAACCTCGGCGCCCGGCGCGTAGCAGGCGAGCGCCCGCTCGACGTCCTGCTCCCGGGCCGCCTCGATCGCCCCCCCTCCAGGCTGTCGCGCTCCAGGATGTCGAGGCCGGCGACGTACTCCTTCGTCTCCGTGAACGACCCGTCCGTCCGCAGCACCTCGCCGCCGCGTACGACATCCGGTACGCGACAAGGCCGGGGCTTTCGCCCCCGGCCTCTCCGTCGCGAGGTACGCGCTACGCGGTCGCGGTCTGCGCGGCCGCCTCGTCCGTCGCGCCGACCGCCGACCGGGCGGTGTTCTTCCGTACCAGCAGCAGGGTGACCACCGCGCCGAGCAGCGAGGCGCAGCCGCAGATCACCACACCCAGGGCCATGCCGTGGCCGAGGGCGGTCTGGGCCGCCGCCCTGGCGCTGTCGCTGCCCGCGTTCACGACGGCGAGGGGACCGGCCGCGGCCTCCATGCCCGCGTCCGCTCCGCTGAGCTTGCCCACCAGCGCCGAGGACGCGGCGCTCATCGCGATCGTGCTGATCACGGCCGGGCCGAGCCCCTGGCCGAACTCGCGGACCAGGCTGGTGGCGCCGCTGGCCATACCCGTCATGTGGATCGGCACGGCGTTCACGGCCGCCGAGGTCAGCGAGGACACCACGCAGATGAAGCCGATGCCGAGCAGCAGCACCGGGCCCGATGAAGGCGGCGAGGGAGGTCGTGGTGATGGGGAGCGCAGCGATCCAGAACTGTCCCGCGGCCATCGGCAGCAGACCGCCCATCAGGAGCCAGCGGGCGTCGACGCGGGTGAGCATCTTGCTCAGCACCGGTGCCAGCAGCAGCGGGATCAGCTGCAGGATCACAAAGGGCATGCTGGCCCGCAGCGCACTCAGGTGCATCACGGCACCGAGGCGGATCGAGACGCAGTACGCGGTGCCGATGAAGCCGAACATGCCGGCCAGGGCAACGACGGCCGCCGCCGCGAACGACGGGATCTTCAGCAGGTCCAGGTTGAACATGGGCGAGGCGGAGCGGGTCTCCGCGACGATGAATCCGACGAGGGCCACCGCCGCCAGGGCCAGCGAGCCCACGATCGCCGCGCTGCTCCAGCCGCGTTCGCCACCCTCGATGATGCCCCAGAGCAGCGCGGTGAGGCCGACGGCGATGGTGATCTGGCCGGGCCAGTCCAGGCTGCGCCCTTCGGGAGCCTCGGAGTCGGTGACCAGCTTCCAGGACGTGACCGCGACCACCAGACCGAGGACGACCGGCGGCACGAACGCCCAGCGGAAGTCGGCGACCGTGGCGAGCACTCCGGAGGACAGCGGCCCCACGGCGGAGGCGAGGGAGATGCTGAGCGCCCAGGTGGAGACCGCCTTGGCGCGGTCCTTCCCGTCGGGCGTGGCGGCCGCGATGACCGCGAGGGAGCTGGGGAAGAGCGCGGCGGCACCGATGCCCGCGAGGGCCTGACCGGTCCACATCATGGTGATGTTCTGCGAGGTGGCATTGAGGAGTTCACCGAGCGCCAGGACCAGTCCGCCGAGCACCAGCAGGCGCTTGCGGCCGAACAGGTCTCCCACCACACCGAAATTCAGCTCGAGAATCGCGGTGGGCAGAATGAAGGCGGAGGTCACCCAGGCCACCTGGGAACCCGATGCCCCGAAAGCGGCCTGAATTTCGCCGTTGATGGGCGAGGGGACGGTAATGCACAACTGCGCCGCGGCCACGGCGAGACAGCAGGCTATGAGTGTTCCGAGGTCCAGCCTTTTCAAGGATTTCGTGGAGATCGAATCCGTCATCGTGCGTGCCCTCACTCTGCGTTTTTCTCTATGAGTTCGATGAGATTTCCCTCGGGGTCGGTGACCCAGGCCATGCGAACGCCGGGCTCGGGGGACGGCCCCGGCTTCATGGCCTCGCCCGCTCCGTGGGCCACCAGGGCCGCGTAGACGGGGTCGAACTCGGGGGTGGTGACCGCGAAGTGCCCGTATCCCTCGGTGAGGGCGGCGGTCAGCGGGTCCGGCGCCCGCAGCCCGGGCCCGGACCCGGCCCGGGCGAGGAGTTCGATCCGCCAGCCGTGCGGATGCTCCAGGACCACGGCGCTCAGCCCGGGCCCGTCGAGGGTGAACGCGAAGACCTCCGTCAGCCCGAAGGCGTCCTTGTACCAGGCGGTGAGCGCGGGCAGATCGCGTACGTTGACGCCCACGTGGTCGAGTCGTGTGTTCACCGGCGCTCAGCCGGCCATCGCGCTGTCGCCGCCGTCGACCATGAGGTTGGCGCCGTTGACGAACGCGGCCTCGTCGGAGCACAGGAAGACCGCGGCGCGCGCGATGTCCTCGGGCTCGCCCACCCGGCCGACCGGGATGCGTGCCTCCAACTGCGCCTTCGGCCCGTCGGGATCGTCGAGGAAGGGCGCGGTCGCGGACGTACGGGTCATGCCGGGGGCGATGGTGTTGACGCGGATGCGGTGCGGGGCGCCGGCCGCGCACAGGTGCTTGCTCATCGCCAGCACCCCGCCCTTGGCGGCGCCGTGCGGCACCATCGGCATGAAGGGTGCGCCCCGAACGGCGGCCACCGAGGCGACGTTGAGGACGGCTCCGCCGCCGCGGGCGATCAGATGCGGCCAGGCCGCCTGCGTACAGAAGTACGGGATGTCGAGCTCGTTCTTGATGGTGAAGTACCAGTCCTCGGCCGGCATGGTCTCGAACGGCCCGTTCCGCAGGGCGGAGGCGTTGTTGTAGAGGATGTCGAGCCCACCGAACGCCGCGATCCCCGCGTCGATCCACTCCCGGGCGCCCGCCTCGGTGGACAGGTCCACCGGAGCCAGGGACCGCATGACGCCGCCGGCCTTCTCGACGAGTTCGACCGTTTCGGCGGCGGCTTCGGAATCAATGTCGCTGCCGAATACGGTGGCGCCCTCCGCCGCGAATATCTGAGCCGCGGCCCGCCCTATTCCAGCACCCGTGCCGCTGATGAAAGCGATTTTCCCGGCCAGTCGACCCATGATTTCCGCACCCCTTGTCCCGTACCGCCGGTGTGCGGTGGTGGAAGCGTAGGTACGGCGTTAGGCGAGAACAAGAAAAGGGTCAGCTCAGGGCCATCGCGGTGTCGTATGGCTGGTATGCGCCAAGTCAGCCGCGGGCGGCCCCCGGCCGTACCGGAAGCGCCCGCACGCTGTTGCCCACGAAGCCGGAGTGACGGGAGAGTTCCGCCTCGGGCACGGCGAGGTCGAGGTCGGGGAAGCGGGTGAACAGCCGCTCCAGGGCGATGGTCGACTCCATGCGCGCCAGCGGGGCGCCGAGGCAGTAATGGGCGCCGTGCCCGAGCGAGAGGTGTCGGGCGGTGTCGGGCCTGCCGGGCCGGGTGACGTCGAAGTGGTCGGCGTCCGGCCCGTGCACGGCGTTGCTGCCGGGCCGAGTTGAAGGCCGTACGACGATCGTTTCCGCCTACTCACAGCTGGATCAGATCCGCCATGGGCACAGCACAGAAACGAGAAGACGTCCAGGCCGGCCCACGTGGGCCGGCCTGGACGTCCTGATCAGACCGTCATGATCAGACGAGGTCGAACCGGTCCAGGTCCATGACCTTGTTCCACGCCGCGACGAAGTCGTTCACGAACTTCGCCTTCGCGTCGTCGCTCGCGTAGACCTCCGCGAGCGCGCGCAGCTCGGAGTTGGAGCCGAAGACGAGGTCGGCACGGGTGCCGGTCCACTTGACTCCGCCCGAGGCGTCGCGGCCCTCGAAGGTGGTCTGGTCCTCGGAGGTCGACTTCCACGTCGTGCCCAGGTCGAGCAGGTTGACGAAGAAGTCGTTGCTCAGCGTGCCCGGGGTGTCGGTGAAGACGCCGTGCGACGAGCCGCCCTGGTTGGCGCCCAGGACGCGCAGGCCGCCGACGAGGACGGTCAGCTCGGGGGCGCTCAGGGTGAGCAGGTTGGCGCGGTCGAGCAGCAGGTACTCGGCCGGCAGGCGGTTGCCCTTGCCCAGGTAGTTGCGGAAGCCGTCCGAGGTCGGCTCCAGCGCGGCGAAGGACTCCGCGTCGGTGTGCTCCTCGGTCGCGTCCACCCGGCCCGGCGTGAAGGGGACCTCCACGTCGAAGCCGGCGTCCTTGGCGGCCTTCTCGACCGCGGCGGCACCGCCCAGGACGATCAGGTCGGCCAGGGAGACCTTCTTGGCACCGGAGTTGAACTCCGACCGGACGCTCTCCAGGACGCGCAGGACCTGGGCGAGCTCGTCGGGGTTGTTGACCTCCCAGCCGCGCTGCGGCTCCAGGCGGATGCGGGCACCGTTGGCGCCGCCGCGCTTGTCGCTGCCGCGGAAGGTGGACGCCGAGGCCCACGCGGTGGAGACCAGCTGCGAGACCGTCAGGCTCGAGTCGAGCAGCTTGGCCTTCAGAGCCGCGACGTCGGCGGCGTCGATGGCCTCGCCCTCGGCGGCCGGCAGCGGGTCCTGCCACAGCAGCGTCTCCTGCGGGATCTCCGGGCCGAGGTACAGGGACTTCGGGCCCAGGTCACGGTGGGTCAGCTTGTACCAGGCGCGGGCGAACGCGTCCGCGAACTCGGCCGGGTTCTCGTGGAAGCGGCGCGAGATCGGACCGTAGATCGGGTCGAAGCGAAGCGAGAGGTCGGTGGTGAGCATCGTGGGCAGACGCTTCTTCGACGGGTCGTGCGCGTCGGGGATGATCGCCTCGGCGTCCTTGGCCACCCACTGGTTGGCGCCGGCAGGGCTCTGGGTCAGCTCCCACTCGTAGCCGAAGAGGATGTCGAAGAAGTCGTTGCTCCACTGGGTGGGCTTGGTGGTCCAGGTGACCTCGAGACCGGAGGTGATGGCGTCGCCGCCCTTGCCGGTGCCGTAGGTGGACTTCCAGCCCAGGCCCTGTTCCTCCATGGTGGCGGCCTCGGGGTCGTTGCCGACGCTCTCCGCCGGGCCGGCGCCGTGGGTCTTGCCGAAGGTGTGGCCACCGGCGATGAGGGCGACGGTCTCCTCGTCGTTCATCGCCATGCGGCGGAACGTCTCACGGATGTCACGGGCCGCGGCGATCGGGTCCGGGTTGCCGTTGGGGCCCTCGGGGTTGACGTAGATGAGGCCCATCTGGACGGCGCCGAGCGGGTTCTCCAGCTCTCGGTCGCCGGTGTAGCGCTGGTCGTCGAGCCAGGTGGTCTCGGGACCCCAGTAGACGTCCTCGTCGGCCTCCCAGACGTCGGCGCGGCCGCCGCCGAAGCCGAAGGTCTCGAAGCCCATCTGCTCCAGGGCGACATTGCCGGTGAGGATCATGAGGTCGGCCCAGGAGATGGACTGGCCGTACTTCTTCTTGACCGGCCACAGCAGACGGCGGGCCTTGTCGAGGTTGCCGTTGTCCGGCCAGCTGTTCAGCGGCGCGAAGCGCTGCTGCCCGCGGCCGCCACCGCCGCGGCCGTCGCTGATGCGGTAGGTGCCCGCGCTGTGCCAGGCCATACGGATCATCAGCGGGCCGTAGTTGCCGAAGTCGGCGGGCCACCAGTCCTGCGAGGTCGTCAGCACCTCGGCGATGTCCTGTTTGACGGCCGCGAGGTCGAGGTTCTTGAAGGCCTCGGCGTAGTCGAACTGCTCACCGAGCGGGTTCGCCACGGCGGGGTCCTTGGCGAGGATCTTCAGGTTGAGCCGCTCGGGCCACCACTGGCGGTTTCCGCCGCCCTGAGTCGGGTGCGAAGCGCGCCCGTGCGCGACGGGGCAGCCACCCGCGCCCTCCGTTTTCGCGTCTGTGACGATTGCATCGGGGTTCTCAGACATGGCAATCCTTCTGGATTTGGTGGATCACGGTGCTCAGGCACTGCGGGCGGCGGGAGGGCCTCACACACGGGTCACGTCTCTGTTTCATGCCGTACTGGAGTCTTCCTGTCCCTTGGCTATCGCCGGAACTGATCCTACGATGGACAGAGTCCAAGTCAAGAAGCGCGCCATACCCACACTCAATCGGAACTCGGACATCCGCTGGTAAACTTCGTACACCCCGCCGAACCCGAATAGGTGAACCGATATGAGTGACCTGCTGGAGCGACTGCGAGGGCGTGGCTGGCGGATGACCTCCCAGCGGCGTGTCGTTGCGGAGGTCCTCGACGGCGACCACGTGCATCTCACGGCCGACGAGGTACACGCCCGCGCGGCACAGCGGCTGCCCGAGATCTCCCGGGCGACCGTCTACAACACCCTGGGCGAGCTGGTCTCCCTCGGTGAGGTCATAGAGGTCTCCACCGAAGGCCGCGCCAAGCGCTACGACCCCAACGCACACCACCCGCACCAGCACCTGGTGTGCTCCAGCTGCGGCACCATCCGCGACGTCCACCCGACCGGCAACCCGCTGGCCGACCTCCCACCGGAGGAGCGGTTCGGCTTCACGGTGTCCGAGGTCGAGGTCACGTACCGCGGACTGTGCCGCTCCTGCGCCTAGGCAATCGCCGAGCACCGACGCCGGCGTCCACGATCGGGCGGGTGGGTCAGTCCGGCACTCGGCCCACGGTGGCTCCCTCACCGTCCTGGAACTCGATCAGCATCCGACTGTCAGCCAGGTAGACCCAGCATTCCGGAGAGCAGTCCAACAGCGTCTCGGCGTGGGTCGCCACCGTGCCGGCCTCCAGAGCGACGGAGGGCACTGCGAGATTGCTCCAGAACACGACTGCGAGCTCGGTCCCGTCCCCGTGGTCGTGCACCATCCTGCGCAGCTGCGCACCGTCGAACGCAGTGGATCGCTCAAGAACTTCAACACCGTGCCAGTCCAGCCGAGTCGACCCCACCGCACCGAACCGGCTCAAGCTGACTGCGGCAAACGCTCGGTCTTCCTCGTACGAGAGCACGACCGCCGCATCACCCACCGCGGCCACAACCTCCGCGATCGCCTCGGGATGCGTCCCGTAGCCGCCGCTCACACTCAAGACCCCCTAGGACCTTTCTGCCAAGTCACGAAATATCGGGGCCTGCCGCGCCTCACCTCCAAGGGCCTACTTGAGACACGCATGCACCCCTACTGGGGAGAGATTCCCATGACCCGCACATCTCGGCAGCACCACCTTGCGATGTTCGCCCTGTCGGCCGCACCGGCCGGAGGCGGTGGCGTTGCCGGACACCTGCGGCATCGTTCCACGGGGGAACCGTTTCAACGGTCCGAGTCCTCCCAGGTTCTTCCCGCCCCGGCGAGCCACCACCCCGCGTCTCGCCGCTGAGGCGCACATCACAGCCCGGCCCGCCCGTCGGGTGGTATGCTGCGGTCAGCACTTGTGTACGCCCGGTCTCGGGCGCCGGTGCGGTTTCCACCTCTTTTCGCTGATACGCCCGTCGTTGTCCGACCGGTGGACCAGCTTCTCCACATCACCTCTCGAGATCGAGTGCGGTCTCCGCCGTACCCGAAGTGATGTTCCCCGCCGCAGCGAGGCGTGAGCACGCCGCCTCCCCCGGCACATCCCCCTCCTCATGACTTCATGAAACCGTCCTCGAAAGGACCCCTCTCATGACCACCACACTCGAACACCCTCCCGTACAGCAGAAGCTCCCGGCCCAGGCCGCCACCGGTGTCCTCGACATCGCGCACAACGGGCAGGGGTACCTGCGTGCCGCCGAGAGCCTGTTGCCCACACCGGCCGACGTCCAGGTCTCCGCCGCGCTGATCCGCCGTCACGGCCTGCGCAAGGGCGACATCGTCGAAGGTGTACGCGGCGGGCCGCGCGCCCTCGCCGATGTCGAGCGGATCAACGGACGTACGCCCGAAGAGCTGCGCCGCCGCCCGCACTTCCGCGACCTCACCCCGCTGCACCCTCGCGACCGGCTCCGCCTGGAACACCCGGCGAGCGGCATGGCCGGACGCGTCGTCGACCTGGTCTCGCCCGTCGGCAAGGGCCAGCGTGGCCTGATCGTCGCCCCGCCCAAGACCGGCAAGACGGTGCTGCTCCAGCAGATCGCCGCCGCCGTCGCGGGCAACCACCCGGAATGCCACCTGATGGTGGTGCTGCTCGACGAGCGGCCCGAAGAAGTCACCGACATGCGGCGCTCCGTCCGGGGCGAGGTCTTCGCCTCGACCTTCGACAAGACGCCGAAGCAGCACATCGCGCTCGCCGACCTCGTCATCGAGCGCGCCAAGCGGCTCGTCGAGCAGGGCGAGGACGTCGTCATCCTGATGGACTCCCTCACCCGGCTGTGCCGGGCGCACAACAACGCCGCCGCCGCCGGTGGCCGCACCCTCAGCGGCGGCGTCGACGCCGCCGCGCTGCACGGCCCCAAGCGGTTCTTCGGTGCCGCGCGCCTCGCCGAGGAGGGCGGCTCGCTCACCATCCTCGCCACCGCCCTGGTGGACACCGGCTCCCGCGCCGACGACTTCTTCTTCGAGGAGCTCAAAAGCACCGGCAACATGGAACTCCGCCTCGACCGGACCCTCGCCTCCCGCCGGGTGTTCCCGGCCGTCGACATCACCCCGTCGGGCACCCGCCGCGAGGAACTTCTCCTGCCCACCACCGAGTTGGCCGCCGTACGAGGTCTGCGTCGTGCCCTGCAGACGCGGGACGGCCAGGCGAACCTGGAACCCCTCCTGGAGCGGATGCGCACCACGCGGGACAACGCGACCTTCCTGCGCCAGGTCCAGCCGACCCTGCCGGCCGCCTGAACCCTCCCAGGAACCCCTGTCGGCACCCCTTTCGCGTGTGGCATCCGGGTGCTCGATCCCCTCACCCGGGCCTGGCACCCCGCCATACAGCGACTCCGTTCCTACGTTTGCGGTATGACTATCGGATTCTCATCCCGCGTCGCAGTCTCCCGCGTCACCCTCTCCTGCTCCGCCGTCTGCGTGGTCGGCGCCCTGGCCCTCGCGCCAGGTGCGGCCGTCGCCCGTATCAGCGCGGACCCGGATCTGCCGAGACCCGTGACCTCCCAGGAGCCGTCGCTCCATCGGCCCGGGACACAGGTACGGCCACGCACCGAGGCGCCCGAGGTCCCGGACCTCTCCGCGCTGTCGTGGCTGGTGGCCGATGCCCGCACCGGCGCGGTGCTCGCCGCGCACAACGCACACCGCGAGCTGCCGCCCGCCAGTACCCTGAAGACCCTGTTCGCGCTCACGGTGCTCCCGGCGCTGCCCGGCGGCATCCCCCACACCGTCACCGAGGAGGAGCTCGAAGGGATCGGCGAAGGCAGCAGCCTGGTGGGCGTCCGCGAGGGGCACACCTACCGCGTGGCCGACCTGTGGCGCGGTGTCTTCCTCAACTCCGGCAACGACGCCGTGCACGTACTGGCCGCGATGAACGGCGGCTGGAAGTCCACGGCCACCCGGATGCAGGCCAAGGCCCGTGCACTCGGCGCCCTCGACACCCATGTCGTCTCACCCGACGGATACGACGCACCCGGCCAGGTCTCGTCGGCGTACGACCTCGCGGTCTTCGCGCGGGCCGGGCTGCGCAACCCGGAATTCGCGCGGTACTGCTCGACCGCCGTGTCCACCTTCCCCGGCGACGGCTACGCCTACGAGATCCACAACACCAACCGACTGCTGACCGGCGCCGACGGAGTGGAGGAGTACCCGGGCCTGATCGGCGTCAAGAACGGCTACACCACCGAGGCCGGCAACACGCTCGTCGCCGCCGCGCGGCGAGACGGGCGCACCCTCATCGTCACGGTGATGAACCCTCAGGCGGGCGGCGGAGTCACGGTGTACGAGGAGGCGCGCGAGCTGCTCGACTGGGGCTTCGCGGCGGCCGGGCGCGTCCATCCCGTCGGGTCGATCCTCGATACCCGGGCCGTACCGGCAGCGGGACCCGGCGGCGAGCCCGTGGCCCCGCCCTCCAAGAGCGACGCCCCCGGCTGGCCCGAGGCTGCCGGCATCGTGGGCGCGGCCGCTCTGGGAGCGGCAGGAGTGGCCCTCGCTCTGCGCCTCAAGGCCGGGCGGTTCACGCGCGACTGACCGGCCGGCAGCCACAGCAGCAGCCCCAGCGTGATCCACGTATACGTGTTGCTGCCGAGGAATCCGTCGAGGCCGGACGAGTCGTCGAACCACAGCCACACCACGCTGCTGCACAGCACCGCGTACAGGGCGGCGGCGACGCGCAGCCGGTGCCGGTGCAGCAGCACGGCGAAGGACGGCAGCAGCCAGACCAGGTGATGCACCCAGGTGATCGGGCTGACCAGGCAGGCGGCGAGTCCGGTCAGGGCGAACGCGGCCGTCCAGTCCTCGTCGGCCAGGGCACGGGACGTCCGCCACGCCCACACGCCCAGGACCACCACGGCAGCCGACGCCCAGGCTGCCCTGCTCGGCTCACCCGGTGCCGCGAGCCGGGCCAGGACGCCCTGCAAGGACTGGTTGGAGACATAGGCCAGGCGTCCGATGCGGTCCGTGTCCCACAACGCCTCGGTCCAGTAGAAGCGCGACGCCTCCGGTGCCACCCAGGCCGCCAGCGCGGTGGCCGCCGCGACGACGGCCGTGGCGACCCCCGCGGCGCGTCGGCGGCCGGCGAGCAGCAGCAGGGCGATGAAGATCGCGGGAGTCAGCTTGATCGCGGCGGCCAGGCCGATGCCGACGCCCGCCCAGCGGCTCCGGCCGGTCGACAGCAGCCACGCGTCGCTCAGCACGAGGGCCAGCAGCAGGAGGTTGACCTGCCCGAAGCTGAAGGTGTCACGGACCGGTTCGAGCAGGGCCGGCAGACAGCCCGCGAGCGCGAAACCGAACCACCCGTAGCGGCGCAGCGCGGGCCCGACCAGGATCCACACCACGGCGGCCAGCGCAGCGAGGTTGAGCAGCAGCGCGATGGCGATCGCGGTGTGCAGCCCGACCAGCGTCATCGGCAGCATGCCGACGGCGGCGAACGGCGGGTATGTGAAGCCGTACGTCGTTCCCGGCAGCTGATAGTCGTAGATCCGGCCGTCGTGATGGGCCCAGGCGTCGACGGTGCCGTAGTAGACGCGCAGGTCGAACCAGTCACGGAGCAGCGGCACGGTGGCGGTGAACACACCGATGGCGACGGCCAGTCCGCACACGAGGAGCAGGCGTCGGCCATTCGTGGCGGGCCCCTTCACGCCGTCCGCCCCAGTACCGGTGCCTGCGCCGCCTGATGTGCCTGCCAGAGCACGACGAGGGCGAGCACTCCCCCGGAGACAGCCAGGATCACCTGATCGGCGTCCGGTGGGGCTCCACTCGGCAGCACGGCGAGGGCGAGGACTCCGCTGGCGGCCGCGACCCGGTGGCGCACCGAACCGCTCGGCGCCGCCGCGGCGATGAGGAACAGGCCCCACAGGGCGTACCAGGGGCGGATCGCCGGACCGAACACGGCGACCGCCGCCAGGCTCAGGCCCAGCGCGTAGATCGGGCCGGGCTTCAGGCGCAGCCATATGAACAGGACGACGATCACGGTCACCACCAGCCCGGTCGCGTGCCAGACGGGCAGCGCGAGCGGGGCGAGGCCGCTGCCGAGTTCCTTGAGCAGGGAGCCTGTGACGCGGCCGAGCACGCTGGTGGGCGACCAGTTGTGCGGGGAGATGGGGGTCTTCAGAGCCGCCATCCAGCCGTAGCCGGTGCCCGCCGCCGCGGTGGCCGCGACGGTGGTGGCGAGCGCGACCGCGGTCGTGGTCAGGACGGTCCGCACCGCCCCGCGGCGTCCGCGCAGCGCCACGACCGCCAGCAGACCGAGCACGGCGGGCGCCTTGACCAGCGCGGCGAGGGTGATGAGGACGACGCCCAGCAGGTGCAGGCGGCCGCGCGCGGCGACCAGGCCGACGCCGAGCAGCCCGAGCATGATGGCGTCATTGTGCGCACCGGCCACCAGGTGCAGGAGGACGAGGGGATTGAGCACCCCCAGCCACAGCGCGGCGGCCGGATCGGCGCCGCTGTGCCGAGCGAGGCGGGGCAGCGCCGCCGCCATCAACGCGACGCCGAGCAGGGCGACCAGCCGCATGCCGAGCAGCCCGGCCGGGATCTCCCCGCGCGTCAGCCCGGACAGCGCGGAGGCGACGGCGAGGAAGACCGGTCCGTACGGCGTGGTGGTCTGTTGCCACACGGGCGCCACCTCGTCGGCGAGTGGCCCGCCCAACTGGGCGGGCCCGTACGCGTACACGTCGATGTGCGCGTCGACCATGGCGCCCTGCGCGAGATAGCTGTACACGTCCCGGCTGAACAACGGCGGCGCGAGCAGCAGCGGCGCCGCCCACGCGGCCAGCACCAGGAGCAGGGCGCGCGGGGTGGGCGGCTCGGGACCCCGTACGACGGTGCCGAGCAGCGCCCACGCGGCGATCAGCAGGACGACGCCGAAGTACACGCCGACCAGGCCGAGTACGGCGCGGCCGGAGCCGGGGGCGAGGACGTCCCGCGCGGGCAGGGCTCCGGCCGTCTCGCCGCCGAGTGCGAGGAAGGCCGTGCCGGCCAGGCCCAGGGCCTGGCAACGACGGAGATCGATGGGAAAAGCCATGGCCAACACTCGGGAAGTGTGTCAACGACGGGTGGCCGGAAAGCGACGCGATGCCCTCCGGGCGGGGGCTGTGGGGTGACCTGCGGGTGGGGCGTCGGATGCGGGATCGTCGTAGCTGCTCGCGCCCACGCGGGGGAGCCGCCCATGGCACAGCCCCGTGTCCCTGGCGGGGCACGGACGAGCCCCACTGGAACACCGGCTAGAACACCGACAGCCCCGTCAGTGTCGTGAAGCGGTCCAAGGCCGTCACCCCCGTGACCGAGTTGCCGCGTTCGTCGAGGCCGGGGCTCCATACGCACAGCGTGCAGCGGCCCGGTACGACGGCGATGATGCCGCCGCCGACGCCGCTCTTGCCGGGCAGGCCGACCCGGTAGGCGAAGTCGCCCGCCGCGTCGTATGTGCCGCAGGTCAGCATGACCGCGTTGACCTGCTTGGCCTGGCTGCGGGTGAGCAGCCGGGAGCCGTCGGCGCGGATGCCGTGCCGGGCCAGGAAACCGGTGGCGAGCGCGAGGTCGGCGCAGGACGCCGCTATCGAGCACTGGCGGAAGTACTGGTCGAGGAGCACCGGCACCGGGTTGTCGATGTTGCCGTACGACGCCATGAAATGGCCGAGGGCCGCGTTGCGGTCGCCGTGCAAGGCCTCGGAGGCGGCGACGTCCTTGTCGAACGTCAGCGAAGGGTTGCCGCTCTCGGCACGCAGGAACTCCAGCAGCGTGCCGGCCGCGTCCCCGGTACGGGTCTGCAGTCGGTCGGTGACGACGAGGGCGCCCGCGTTGATGAAGGGATTGCGCGGGATGCCGTTCTCGTACTCCAGTTGGACCAGCGAGTTGAAGGGGTTGCCGGAGGGCTCGCGGCCGACGTGCTCCCACAGCTCGTCGCCCTCGCGGGCCAGGTCGAGGGCGAGGGTGAAGACCTTGGTGATGGACTGCGTGGAGAACGGTTGCCGCCAGTCCCCCACGCCGTACACCGTGCCGTCGAGTTCGGCCACGGCCATGCCGAAGCGGCGCGGGTCGCAGGCGGCCAGCGCCGGGATGTAGTCGGCGGGCCGCCCGCGGCCGGGTGTCTGCTCGATCTCGGTGGCGATGCGCTCCAGGACCGGCTCGAAGGGCAGGGACGGGGACATGATCATCATTCTGCCGCCCGTCCGGCCCCGGTGCTCATCGGTTCGGACCTCCTGGGTTCGGACCGCCTGCGGGGTGCCGCTGCCGGCGAGCACCTCGGGGCGCAGCAGAGCCTCGAGCCTCCATCGGGTCGACCGACGCGCGTCCGCGGGCGGCCTCGGCAGCCCCGGGGCGGGCGGCAGGCAGGATGCTGCCATGCACCGTCGACAGATCAGTTCCATCGCCCACACCCGTCACCCCATCGCCGCGCCGCTGAGCGATGCGTCCGTGCGGACACTGCTCGACCGGGCCGTCCCCGACGGCGACGCCCGGCTCCTCGATCTCGGCTGCGGATCGGGCGCCTGGCTGCTGCGCGCGCAGGCCGGTCGCCCGGACCTGCGTGCCGACGGCGTCGACAGCGACGCCGACGCCCTCGCGGCGGCCCGTGCCGCGGCCGACGCGGCCGGACTCGGCGACCGGGTCGCCTTCTACGCGCAGGACGCCGCCGAGTTCAGCTCACCGCACCGCTACGACCTGGTCTTGAGCATCGGTGCCAGCCACGCCTTCGGCGGCCTGCTGCCCACCTTGAAGGCAGCCGAGAGCCACCTCGTCCCGGGCGGCAGCGTGCTGGTCGGCGACTGCTTCTGGGAGCACGAGCCCGACCGCGGCACCCTCGACGCCGGTTTCGCCGCGGACGAGTACGACGACCTCGCGACGACCGTCGACCAGGTGGTGGCCGAGGGCTGGGTGCCCCTGTACGGACACGTGAGCACCCTCCAGGAGTGGGACGACTACGAGTGGTCCTGGACCGGCTCCCTCTCCCGGTGGGCCCTGGACCACCCCGGTGACCCGGACCACGTCCAGGCCCTCAAGGCCGCGGCCGAGCACCGCGCCGCCTGGCTCCACGGCTACCGGGGCACGCTCGGGTTCGTCACCCTCCTCCTGGGCAGGGAGCCCCGGCCCTGAGGGCCCACCGCCGGGACCGGGCGAGCGGCAGGGAGCCCAGGCCGCCCTACGCGGTCTTGCGGGACCTGCCGGCCTCCGGCCCGTCGTAGGGCGACGAGGACGGGTCGGTGGGCCGGCCCCCGCAGCCGCGGGACCGGCGCACCGCGTGAGGCGGGCCGACCGCCTCCGCGTCACCCGCCGAGCGCCGTCCCGGGGCCGGACTCGCCGGAGTCGTCCAGGCGGTAGAGATGCCTCAGCACGGCGTGCGGAACCGACATGTCGACGACGGCCGCGGTCGCGGGGAATGTGCCCTCGGCTCCCGCCGGGAGCACCAGGTCGGCCTGCAGCGCGGCGGCGAGTGCGACGGCCGCGGGGACCGCACCGAGGTACTGGATGCCCCCGCCGGAGTCGTATGCGACGCTCGACACCACCGGGATGCGGCCGGTGTCGAGGAACAGCCGGACCACCCCCGGATCGACCTGCACGTCCGCCCCGTCCCGCAGCACCAGGGTGCGGCCGTCCTCGCCCGTGATGCCGACCGCCAGCGTGGTGTGGTCGCCCAGGCTGCCGACCAGCCCGCGCTGCACGTGTCCCGCGACGTGCCGGCGCAGCGCGGCCGGGTCGCGAGAAGGCGCTGATCGACACCGATCCGGACCGGGTCCCGCCACTCGCCCTGGAGCCGGACGGCAACAACGCACTCGCCGGCACG
>NZ_JBEZLR010000050.1:0-65978 GCF_040652275.1 Streptomyces sp. NPDC048275 | reverse complement strand
GCCGTTGAGCTGGGCGAAGATGCCGTCGGTCTGCCACTTGGCGAAGTAGCCGTAGACCGTCTGGTGGGGCGGGAAGTCATGCGGGAGGTAGGCCCACTGGCAGCCGGTGCGGTCCACGTAGAGAATCGCGTTCATGATCTCGCGCAGGTCGTGCCGGGGCGGCCGGCCGAAGTCCAGGGCCCGGCCGCGGCGCTCGGAGCGCCAGGCGGACAGCACGGGCTCGATCAATTCCCAGCGGGCATCGGACAGATCACTCGGATACGCGCGACGGTCGGTCATGACCTGGGCATACCGCCGATCGGGGGCGTGCGCCCAGGCGTGTGTTCTGCCGCGTCGAAGCACGGGACAGCTCCGGGCGTCCTGGAATGAGACAGGCGTAGGGCGCCGTTTGTCCCAGACGCCCCACCATCCGCCTAGCCAGCCACGGCCCGCACTGCAGACTCGCCAGCACCAGATCACCAGTAGGCACAAAGCTGGAGATAACACCGCACTACAGATGAAAACGACCTCTAAGACGTCGTTTCTTATGGCTGCGGTGATGACTGGGCGGCTTCAGGGAAGCCCAGTTCATCCAGCAGCGCGTCGAACAGCTCCTCCACGAAGGTCTCCCGTGCACGCAGCAGTTCCTCGATCCGAGACTGCTGCGATGCAGTCTGGACACCAGCCGCTGAAGCCCACACGAGAGCGCCTTCGGCGTCGTCCTGCACCTCCGTATCGAGCTCTGCACGCTTATGCCTGATGGCCTCTTCGAACTCCGGGGTGGTTACCCACAAGCTCACGTCGTCCACGTCCTCGGGTTCCTCGACGAGGAGGGCCGCAGCGTTGTCCAGGTTGAGCCATGCCTGCCAGCGTCGGCCGTTGGTGTCCAGGCCGGTCACGAGGGCGACGCTGCTGTCGGAGACGTCGGCGACACAAGCTGGTGCTCCCGTCCTTTCGACCAAGGTGAACAGGTACTCGTCCTCCCAGACGCCTTGTTCCAATTGCAGGGTCTGCCAGCCGCCCGGTCGGGGCTGCCACTCATGCACGTCGTCCCTCAGCCCTGGATCGGTGCTGCCGAACAGGGGTGCTTCCAGCAGTGGGCGCTCGCTGCGTGCAAAGACCAGATGACCGGAAAAGCCCATCGAACCTCCTCGTCGAATACCAGCGCACCTTACGAGCTGCCACTGACACCACCGGTGTTGGCCGACTTTTGCTCTCGGCCGACTGCTCACCGGATCAGTCGGCGGTAGCCGATGAGGGCTGCGGCTATGCCGACGAAGGCGAGGAAGTGTTCGGCTTTGCGTTCGTAGCGGCGGTGGAGCCTGCGGCAGCCTGCCAGCCAGGACACGGTTCTTTCGACCACCCAGCGGTGCCGGCCCAGCCGCTGTGAGGACTCGATGCCCTTGCGGGCGATGCGGTGGCGGATGCCCCGCTTGCGGAGCCATCGGCGCAGGTGGTCGTAGTCGTAGCCCTTGTCCGCGTGCAGTTTCGCCGGTCTCCGGCGCCGGGGGCCGCAGCGGGAGCGGATGGGCGGGATGCCGCTCACGAGTGGCTCCAGGCCCTGGCTGTCGTGCATGTTCGCGCCGGAGATGCCCAGGGACAGTGGCAGTCCGTTCCGGTCGCAGATCAGGTGGATCTTCGATCCCAACTTGCCACGGTCGGTCGGATTCGGTCCGGTCAGTGGCCCCCTTTTGCGGCCCGCAGACTGACCGAGTCGATCGCGCACCGCGACCAGTCCAGCTCACCCCGTGCCCCGAGTTCATCGAGGATCACGCGGTAGAGCCTGGCCCAGACCCGGTCCCGGCTCCACTGGGCGAACCGGCGGTAGACCGTGGGCCAGGCCGGGCCGAACACCGGCGGCAGCTGCCGCCACGTGCAGCCCGACGTCGCCACGAAGATGATCGCAGCCAGGGCCTCACGGTCACCCGCCCGACGTCGACCACCGCCCTGCGGACGCGTGACCACCGTCGGCGGCACCACCCGTCTGAACAACACCCACAACTCGTCCGGCACAAGCCGCTCAACGAGATCAGCCATGCACAGCTCAACGACCGATCACGCCATAAGAAACGACGTCTAAGCCCAGTTTCATGTGGATGATGTACCGCTCCGGCTGGGGCACGAAGGAGGGGCAGGAGACCGTCCTCGCCGTCGAGATCACTCGCGACGGCTTTGACTGGGCGCTGCGCCATGCCTGCCTGTCGAGTTACGTTCGCGGACTGCATCCCGATCGCGGCACCTGGCAGCGTGACCTCAAGCGCGCACCGGCCCGTGTCCAGTGGGATCCCGAACGCGATCTGCACCTGCGTCCCCTGCCACACCGCTCTCTGCAACTGGGGCTCTCGGGTAAGGCATCGTCGCATTACGCGGATGAGTGGATCGTGTCCATCAACGACGTGACCCCGCTCGCCAACGAGATCCACGCACTCGTCAGGGACGGCGAACTGGACTCCGCTACCCGACTGCTTCCCCGGGAGCAGGAATACCCCGCCAGTGCAGAACTCCTAGCCCACCTGCATCCCTGACCGGCAATCCGGGCACAACTGGCGGCATCACTCATGGGGCACGTGGCGGCACAGATCTGTGAACGTTGCTTGATGATCCACGCAAGCCTCGTTCACAGACCTCTCGAAGAAGTCGAACGGCGCCGGAAGTTACTCGTCGGCCTGTGACTGCTGAAGAGCCGGCCTTCAGTGTCACGGCGGGTAGTAGGCGTCGCACTGTCCGCCTACGGTTGCGGGACCCGCCGCTCGCAGCGCGCACGCTGGTGTCACAGGCCTGCCAGGGCGAGGAGCCGGTGTATGTGTTGGGACGGCAGGTTGGGGTTGCCGGCTGCGGCGATCGCGACCCATTCCGATGGATCGGCCAATAGCTGCGTCAGCTCGCGGGTCGGAAGCCGAGGATGGGTCGCGATCGCGCGGCGCACCGTGTGATCGGGATCGGCGGCCAGGCGACGGACGAGTTCAACAGGCAGGACGTCCCGCGGGGCCAGCTGCCGCATCCTCGGGTCGGGATCGGTGGCCAAACGGCGAACCCTGCTGCCGGCGATCGGACCCAACCCAGGGCATGACAGGTCGGGGGATGCGTCGGGAGTGTGCTCGTCCGGATCGGGGTCGCGGTCCCGGGCAATCTTCTCCTCCGTGACCGCGTCGAAGAGGTCGTGACCATCGCGGGAAACGACCATCAGTGTCCGTACGCCCTCGCCTGAAAGGATCCGGCCGGTGCCGGACAGGACGGGTTGTGGAATCCATGACGGAAGAGGGGTCGCGCCAGAGGCAGCGGGCGCGCTTCGAAAGACTGGCGCACGTGGTGGTGGAACCGTTGCACCGGTATCTGCTGCGACGGACGAGCGCCGACATGGTCGATGACATCCTGGCGGAGGCGATGCTGGTGCTGTGGCGCCGTGTTGACGACATCCCCGGCCTGGAGTCGGCGCCAGGTTCCCTGCCCGACCCCGATGACGTGCTGCCGTGGTGCTACGGGGTGGCGCGGGGCTGCCTGGCGAATGCCCGCCGTGCCGACGGGCGCCGGCTCCGGCTGGTGGAGCGGTTGATCCGGACGCAGGAGAAGCAGCCGGCCGGGGTCGCCGACCACAGCGATCTGCACGCCGCGCTCGCCGCCCTCGGGGCGCTGGACCGTGAGGTGGTGCGGCTGTGGGCGTGGGAGGAGCTGGCACCCCGGCAGATCGCGGAGGCGACCGGGCTGACGCCCAACGCCGTGAGCATCCGGCTGCACCGGGCGAAAAAGAAACTCGCCGAACAGTTGAGGCGAAAGCATGACGAACCGTCCGGACACAAGAGAGATGAAGGAAGGAGCGGTCAGTGAATGACGACGAGTTGCTGGCCCGGCTGAAGTCCGCGGACCCGGCGCTGACCCCACACGCTCCGCTGCCCGACGTCGACCGACTTGTGGAGGACATCTTGACCACCGGCACCGCGCTCCAGACCAGCAATACGGCCCCCGCCAAGACCGCTGCGCGACGGAGCCGCCGTCAGCTCCTCGGACTTGCGGCGGCTGCCGGTCTGCTTCTGCTCGGCGGAGGCATCGCCGGAGGAGTCATGGCGAACAACGACAACGGGCACTCGGCCTCGGCCGGCCCACTGACACTCACCACCCACAGCGGCTTCGGCAGCCAGAAGTGTGTGACACCCAGTCCCGACACCCTGCGCGGGTTCCCGACCCTCTTCGTGGGAACGGTCACCTCCATCAAGGGCTCCACGGTCACCTTCCGCGTCGACTACTGGTTGAAGGGCGGCGACACGGAGACGGTCGTGCTCGACAGCGACGCGAGCCGGCCGGAGGTGCTGACGTTCTCGGAAGGTGAGCGCTACATCGTGGCCGCCGAGAACGGCGTCGTCCCGGTGTGCGGCGCAAACGGGGCCTCGGACGAGACCGTCGACGAGTTCCGCCAGGCATTCGGGAAGTAACGGAAACCAGCTGCACGGACGATCCGAGCCCGCCGACGGCCGCGGTGGGCTCGGGCCGGTTCGGGAAGTCGGCGCTTCTGTTGCTATGACCGTGTTCGCGCCGCGATGATCCTCAACGAACTGGAAACGGCTCACCAGTTGGTCTCGCCGGCGAAGTACTTCGCGGCCCTCCACAGGATCTCCCGCTCCGTCTCCAGCTCCCTGATCCGGGCCCTGAGCTGCTTGTTCTCCTCTTTCAGTCAGGCTTCAGTACTACTTCTGCGGCTGTGGCCGGTCCGGCGAGTCCACAGGGACAGATCACTGCTCGTCGCTACGGCAAGGGTCTGGCTGGAGGGCGAGAAACCGACGGCTCGGAGCTCGGAGTAGTGGGAGTGGAAGATGTGCGCCACCACCGCTCACTGTAGGGATCGGAGTGGGGCAGTCCACTGCCACGGGAGAGCAGAACCCGCTCATTGGGCCAGGCCGGGGCGACGACCTCCAGAGCCCAGCCGTCTGCGGTGGTGGTGTGCAGTCCTCCCCCGAAGAGCCCGGCGATGCGCACTCTGCTTTCGGCGACTGGTCCCAAGCCAGGGGCACGACAGATCGGCGTCTGCGTCGGGGGTGCTGTCCTCGGGCTCGGGGTTGCGGTCCCGGGCGATCTTCTCCCCCGTGACGGCGTCCAAGAGGCCGTGACCGTCGTGCGAGACGACCATCACCAAGTCGTCTCCGGTGTCGGGATGCGACGCGAAACCGATCCCGAGCAGTCCGCGACGGGGACGTAGGCGATGCGCTCCCAGGGCTCGGGCGCTGGTACTACGGGGACCGCAGGGAGCCTTTTCCGCATTGCCTACTGGTACGCGGAAAGCTCCGGCTCACAGTTTGGCTGCTCGACCAGAGCTTCCTTTTTCGTCCACTTCGTCACGCAGCCATGATCCATCCTTCGGCGGGTACACCCAAGGGAGTTGATACAGGCCAAGGGTCAGGTACATCTCCCTGGAGGCTGTGAACGCGGCTTGATGATCCATGTCAAGCCGCGTTCATGGTCCTTTCTGGTTCCGATGCGCACTGCGAGACCAGTGCCGGGATATGCGACCGTTTGGGTACTGCGGCCCGGCACGATCCTGGTTACCGTCCAGTCACGTTGACCTGCGGGGATGGACCGACCGCGCTTCCTTTGACGAGTGGATATACGAGACGGTGCTTGCTGGCTAGAGTCGTCTTGTTACAACTGGTTGTGGGGACAACCAAAGTGCCTTTCGGCTGCCAACGTCCTGGGGAGGGCCTGCAGCACATGAGTCGTCGCTCTACTGGTTTTGTCGGCGTCTGGGCTGAGATGCAACGGCAGCAGCAGCGCCAACTGGAAGCCGAAGCCAGACGGCGGAGACAGCAAGATCAGCAAGCGCGGGCCTACCAGCGGCGAGCTGCTCAGAGCCACCGCGACTACCGGCAGGCAGAGGCTCTACGGCGCACGGAGGAGCTGGACGCGCAGGTTGCGTCGTTGCAAGGTCTTCTTGCCTCGGGTTGCCAGGCTCCGGCCTTCAGGGCTGCCTCTCTCATGCGACCTGAGGAGGTCCAGCCCTTCGCTCCAGGACCCTTGGCACAGCCAGTGCCCATGCCGGATTTCAATCACTACCAAACGCAGAGCGGCTGGACTGCGAGTCGCCGGGCCCAGGCGCAGGCCGAAGCACGAGCGCGCTTCGAGCGGGACTGGCAGGTTACTCAAGCCGCGGAGGCTCACCGACAGCAACAGTTGGCGTCGTACCAGCGGGAGTACCAGCAGTGGGCCGATACTCAGCTGGCTGATGTACGGCGGCACAACGCCGGCGTCGTGGCGATAACCGAAGGCGTAAGGCGCCAGGATCCCGATTCCGTGATCGAGTACTTCTCTGCCGCTCTCTACGCCTCGACGGCATGGCCGGAAGGTTTCCCACGCCAGGTGGCAGCAGCCTACGACCCGGCAGCCCTGCAATTGGTGTTGGATTGGGAGTTGCCTGCCTACAGCATCGTGCCGGAGGTCAAGGCCGTTCGGTACATGTCCGGGCTCGACCAGGATAAGGAGACTCCCCGCCCAGCAGGCCAGCGCCGTTCTTTGTACAGGGAGGTTCTGGCTCAGTGCATGCTGCTTGTTTTGCACGAGCTGTTCGCCGCAGATGAGCTGGGTGCGCTTGAGTCAGTGACCTTGAACGGGTTCGTCGATGGGCATGACCCTACGACGGGCCGACCGGGCCAAATTTTCCTCGCAACCGTCATGGCCTCGCGCTCTTCGTTCCGTGGCTTGCACCTGGCGCAGGTGGACGCAGGTAGTTGCCTGGCTGACGCCCTGCGCGGGCAGCTCTCGGCTCGCCCAGACCAGCCCACACCGGTACGGCCGAGTAGGCGGCCGCAGGATGTCGGGAACCGCGTTGTCGCCCACGGCAGCGATGAGGAGCCGGACCTGTTCGCCATGGACCCGATCGCCTTCGAGAATCTCGTTGCCGATCTCTTCCGGGCCATGGGGATGCAGGCGGTGACCACCCAGCGCTCCAACGATGGTGGTGTGGACGTCGACGCACTGGATCCGGCACCGATCCGAGGCGGCAAGATCGTCGTGCAGGTGAAGCGCTACCGCAACACGGTGCCGCCCACCGCTGTGCGCGACCTGTACGGAACCGTGCAGGACGCCGGCGCCAACAAAGGTGTCCTCGTGACGACGTCAGGGTTCGGCCCTGGCTCGCACACTTTCGCCAACGGCAAGCCGCTGGAACTCATCTCCGGCCCCGAACTCGTAGATCTGCTGCATCGTCATGGGCTGCGTGGGCGGCTTGGTGACGGCGGTCGGCAAGTCTCAGCACAGCCGACGCCCTCCGTGCCGGACACTCGGCTGCCAGACGATTACAACGTCTTGGGCATGTCGTGGACCGGAAGCGTCGCCTTGGACGTGTGTGCTCTCGTCTGCCGTGGCAATCGGGTCCTCAGTGACGATCACTTCGTCTTCTTCAACAACCCGCAGACGCCGGACGGCTCAGTGCGTGCTCTCCCCGCCACCGCGCCTGACAAGGCCGCGATCTGTGTCTCCTTCGACGGATTGCCCGATGAGGCTGACCGGTTCGTACTCGTGGCGGCCATCGACCCAGAGGTCACCCCGGACGCCGACCTCTCCGGTTTCACGGACGCCAGCATCCGCCTGCTCGACCCGGGGCTAGCTGAGCAGGGACAGCTTGAAGTCTCCGACGGCCGACCGCGCGAAACCGCCTTGGTACTCGGCTCCTTCCGCCGAAGGTCGAACGGAGACTGGGACTTCGTCCTGGGCGGCAAGGGCTACACGGGTGGTCTGGATGAACTCGTACAGGATTTCGGCATCGAGGTGGAGTAGCTCCACCTGGGTCCAGAGCTGCTGCGCTGGATGAGGGCTGTGAACGCGGCTTGATGATCCATGTCAGGCCGTGTTCATAGAACTTTGCACGTGTCCTGGGCACCTGACCGGCCACACGCAGCTGATTACCCTGGTTGGAACGAACTGGGGGCGTCTTGCCCGACGGGGATTGCCTCGGCACCGTAGACCCCCAATAGCCACCCTTAGTGAATCAGGCGTCTGAAGAAGGCGGCCGTGAGACCGGCAACCCGCACGGTGCTGCGGCCGGAGTGCTCCGTCGCAGCGAGCAGCAGTCGAAAATCGGTGGCCATCTGGGCTGGCCGATCCCACGCTGTACGCCATGGAAGAACCGCACCGCGGGATCCGCGCGCTCCACACGGCATCCACGATCACCGTCTACCAGGCGTACGCCCCTGAGATCGGAGTGACCGCCGTCCGCGACGGCCGCTTTCCCTCCACGTGGCTGCGGGATCGCATGACGTGGATTAAACCCAGCTTCCTGTGGATGATGTACCGCTCCAACTGGGGCACCAGTGCTGGGCAGGAGACCGTTCTTGCCGTCGAGATCGCTCGCGTCGGCTTCGACTGGGCGTTGCGCCACGCCTGCCTGTCGAGCTACGTTCGCGGCCTGCATTCCGATCGCGGCACCTGGCAGCGTGAACTCAAGCGCGCACCGGCCCGTGTCCAGTGGGACCCCGAACGCGACCTGAACTTGCGTCCCCTGCCGTACCGCTCGCTGCAACTCGGACTCTCGGGCGAGGCATCGTCGCGCTACGCGGACGAGTGGACCGTGTCCATCAACGACGTGACTCCACTCGCCCAAGAAATCCGCACACTCGTCAATCGCGGCGATCTGGACTCCGCGACACGACTGCTTCCTCAGGAACAGCGATACCCCGCCGGTGACGAACTGCTCGCCCACCTGCGGCCTTGACCAGCAGTCCGAACGGGGAGGCCGGCAGCAAGGGGTCATTTGGCAGCACGGGCTCGCCGGGACGGAGGACAAGCCAGATGACCTCCTACCGCAGGGCCGCTGTCCGTCCCACCCGCGAGGCGAGCAACACGCTGGCAGCCGTTCACGGTCATGCCAGCAGCATGGATGAGGTCTGTGAACGCGGCTCGGTGACCCACGTCAAGCCTTGTTCGCAGACTGTTTGCTTCCGAGCGCAGGAGACGGACCCCATCAACAGCACGGCCGCAGCACTTGACCGCCGCGATGATCCGAGGAGTCACGTGGCTCAGTCCCGTCATCGTTTCTACTGGTCACGTCGTTGGCGCCTGCGCTCCCGAGCTCGCGCCCGTCGCTCATCGCGCAGTCGACGCTTGTGTTCCTGATGCCGTGCCTGGCGCGCCGCATCGGTGCTGCGCCGCGCCAGCCACGGAGTCACGGCAGCAGCCAGGACGAGGACCACGACGACGAACCAGTGGGCGGCAGACGCGCCCATGGTCAAGGTGGTCACCGCTCCCGCGACCGCTCCGGCCGAAAAGCCCAGAGCCGGGCGCCAATCCGTCCGGTAGAACCCCGCCTTGACCATCAACCCCAGAGGTAAAGGCGACATCATGATGGCAGCGAAGTACTTCCCACCCCCGTCCGGTACGCCGCACCCTCCCCTGGGATGAGCCTCGCACCCCAGCGTCACTGCCCCCGCCAAACCCCAGCCGGAGAGGAACACCATCCCCGCCGCCAGAGCGGCCCCCGCCCACTTGGCACGCATAAGCAGATCATAGGAGCGGACGGCGACTCCCGTGCTCCATTGATCCGAGGGACACGCCCTGGTACTACATCCTCTGGTTCGCTGGTCAGCCGGCACCACTCATCCCCGGCTCGGAGGGCTCACCCCCACATGTGCGCCCATCTGCCCTCCCACCGTCTTTCAGCTGCGGAAAGGTTTGTGAACGCGGCTTGATGACCCATGTCATCCGGTCCCCCTTCCAGGCGGACGAAAAACAGTTGTCGCGCGCCGCGGCAAGGCCGATCTCCGGGCGGTACGCCTGGTAGACGGTGACCGTGGTAGGCGTGTGGCGGGCCTGGATGCGGAACTTGGGCTCTGCTGGGAGGGATTGATCGTTCACGGCCGACAGGATCCGCCGTCGGAGCACGCCAGGGCCACCGAATATCGCTGCACGGCTCTCGATATCGCTGCACGCCCCTTGGCTGCGCACGCCCCGTGGCCAACACTGAGCCGATGACGCAGCGTGTGGAGCTCGCGACCGTGATGGACCGGTTCGCCGTGGACGGACTCGTCACCGAGTACGCGGTGGCGGTCGACGACGGCGACTGGGAGGCGTACCGGAGGCTGTTCGCGCCGGACGGACGCGCCGACTACCGCTCGGCCGGTGGCATCGAGGGGGACGCCGACCAGGTCGCGGGATGGCTGGCCCAGAGCATGCGGCTGTTCCCCATGCGCCAGCATCTGATCGTGAACCGGCGGGTGCGGTTCGGGGTACTGGACCAGGACACGGGCGACACGGCCCGGGTCCAGGCGGACTACATCAATCCGATGCGGTTGGCGGGACCCGACGGCGGATCCACCGCCCCCGACTTCGTGTGCGGCGGCCGGTACGCCTTCGCACTGGTGCGTACGGACCTGGGCTGGCGGCTGCGCGAGGTGGTCGTCCAGGAGAAGTGGCGCCGCACCCCCCGGACAGGCCAGGAACCGGCGGCCACCTGAGCGGACGCTCTTGTCGGAGATCGTCCCCGACGCGCACACTGGAGGCACGCACCGGGGAGGGAGGCGCTGTATGAAGATGCCCGATCGCCTGCTCGCCTCCCCCTGGCGGCGTGGAATCGTCGCCGTGCTGGCGGGCTCACTGCCGGTGTTCGCCTTCCCCGCCCCGTCGTGGGGGTGGTTCGCGTACGTCGCCCTCGTGCCCTGGATTCTGCTGGTCCGCTCGGCCCCGACGGAGAGGCGGGCCGCGTACGACGGCTGGCTCGGCGGACTGGGTTTCATGCTGGCCGTGCACCACTGGCTGCTGCCGAACCTGCATGTGTTCACGATCGTGATAGCGGCGCTGCTCGGTGTGCTGTGGGCGCCCTGGGGCTGGCTCGTACGACGGTTCCTCGCGGGCGTGCCATCGGCGGGGCGGGTCGGGGCCGCGCTCGTCGTGCTGCCCTCGGGGTGGCTGATGGTCGAACTCATCCGGTCCTGGCAGGGCTTGGGCGGGCCCTGGGGTCTGCTCGGGTCGAGCCAGTGGCAGCTGGAGCCCGCGCTGCGGCTCGCCTCGGTCGGCGGGGTGTGGCTGCTGAGCTTCCTGGTGGTGACGGTCAATGTCGCGGTCGCCGTGCTGGTCTCGGTGCGGCAGTCCCGTATACCCGCCCTCGCCGGACTGGTCGCCGCGGCCGCCACGACCTCGGCGGCCTGGATGTGGTCGCCCCGCCCGGACGTGGAGGGCCGCGTCCGGATCGCCGTCGTCCAGCCCGGTGTCATCGGCGGCACGGACAGCGGCGAGCAGCGCTTCACCCGCGAGGAGGCGCTCACCCGCACCCTCGCCGGACAGGACGTCGACCTGATCGTCTGGGGCGAGAGCAGCGTCGGTTTCGACCTGGCCGACCGCCCCGACCTGTCGGACCGGATCGCCGCGCTGTCCCGCCTGACCGGCGCCGACATCCTGGTGAACGTCGACGCACGCCGCTCCGACCAGCCCGGCATCTACAAGAGTTCCGTCCTGGTGGGACCACAGGGCCCGACCGGCGACCGCTATGACAAGATGCGGCTCGTCCCCTTCGGTGAGTACATACCCGCGCGTTCCCTTCTCGGCTGGGCGACCTCGGTGGGCGAGGCGGCGGGCGAGGACCGCAGGCGCGGCACCGAGCAGGTGGTGATGGATGCCGGGCACGGGTTGCGGGTAGGCCCGATGGTCTGCTTCGAGTCGGCGTTTCCCGACATGAGCCGCCATCTCGCCCAGGACGGCGCCAAGGTGCTGATCGCGCAGTCCTCGACGTCCACCTTCCAGCACAGCTGGGCGCCGCAGCAGCACGCCTCGCTCGCCGCACTGCGGGCCGCCGAGACCGGCCGCCCGATGGTGCACGCGACACTGACCGGCGTCTCCGCCGTCTACGGCCCCGGTGGCGAGCGCGTCGGCTCCTGGCTCGGCACCGATGAGAGCGGGTCGGCGGTGTACGACGTACCGCTGGCCGGCGGTGTCACGCCGTACGTCCGGTTCGGCGACTGGCCGGTGCACGCGGCGCTGCTGGTGCTGGCGGCCTTGTGCGCGACGGAGGGCGTCCGGGCGTTCAGGCTGCGGCGGACTGCTCCTGAACCGCTCGTACCACCTGCTCGCACAGCTCGTGAGTCGCCAGCGCGTCACGGGCACTGAGCACCTTGCCCGCGCGTACGGCGTCGAGGAAGGCGACCACGCCTTGCTCGATGCCGCGCTGCCGGGCCACCGGCACCCAGTCCCCGCGCCGCCGCACGGTGGGCTGCCCCTTGTGGTCGATCACCTCGGCGAGGTTGAGCACCTGACGCTTGGTGTCCTGCCCCGACACTTCGAGGATCTCCTCCGCCGAACCGCTGAGCCTGTTCATCACACCCAGCGCGGTGAAGCCGTCTCCGGCGAGCTGGAGCACGACGTGGTGCAGCAGCCCGTTCTCTGCGCGGGCCCGCACGGTCACGTCGTCGATCTGCCCCGGCACCAGGAACCGCAGCGTGTCCACGACGTGGATGAAGTCGTCGAGGATCATCGTGCGCGTCTCCTCGGGCAGCCCTATGCGGTTCTTCTGCATCAGGATCAGCTCGCGCGGGTGGTCGGCGCACTGTGCGTACCCGGGCGCGTAACGCCGGTTGAAGCCGACGGTGAGACCCACGTTCCGTTCCTCCGCGAGCCGCACCATGCGCTCCGAGTCGGCCAGCTCGTAGGCGAGTGGCTTGTCGACGAACGTCGGTACGCCCGCCTCCAGGAGCCGCGTGACGATCTCGGGGTGCGCGACGGTGGCCGCGTGCACGAACGCCGCGTCGAGGTCCTGCGCCAGCAGCTCCGAGAGGTCGGCGTGTCGCTGTGTCACCGGCAGGTGGAGGCCGTCGCCGACCCGTGCGAGCGTCGCGGGTGTCCGCGTCTGCAGATGCAGCTCGACCCCCGGCTGGACGGCGAGGACCGGCAGATACGCCTTCTGCGCGATGTCGCCGAGTCCGATGCAGCCGACCTTCACAGGGGTCTCCTCAAGGGGTGTGCGTGGGGTTTTTGACCTCGCCGGAAGCATACGACCGCGGCAGCGGCCGCCAGTCTGCGATGCCGTCGAAACTTCGCGGGAAACGGCGCGGGTGCGACCTTGGCCGACGCGGCGATCACGCGGTCGCGGTCATACGGAGATCGCGATCGTATGAGGCTTGCGGTCGTCCGAAGATCGCAGTCGTACGAGGCTCGCAGTCGTCCGAAGATCGCGATCGCACGAGGCTTGCAGTCCGCCGTGCAGGCGGCGACGCCGGGCAGCTCCGGGTCACCCTGCGGGCGGCGGCGCCCACCGGAGGAGCGGAAGGATCACCCGTGCGGGGCATCCTGCGCCTGCCCGCTCCCCAAAGTCGGCCGCAGGCGCCAGAGTTGCGCGGGTGCATCGAACGACAACGACCGCAACGCTCCTGGTCACCGTGGCGGCCACCGCCCTCACCGGCTGTGTGACCGTCCAGCGACCGCCCGCTTCCAGCCGACCGCCCGCACCGGCCCTCCCGTCGGCACCGCGTCCGGACGGCAACGCCGAGCCACAGGTCGTGCAGGCGCCGGCGCGGGAGGCACTGGCACTGATCGAGCCGTCCCGCAAGCCGTCGCCAAGCACTTCGAAGCCGAGCCATGCGGCTCCCCCGGCCCCCGCCGCTCCGCAGGCGCCTCCGCAAAGACGCCCACACACCACTCCACAGCCCCAGCCGGACCGGCCCGCACCCCGCACCGTCACCCCGCCCGCCACGCCGGAGCTGCCGAAGACTCCTGACCTGTGTGCCCTCGGCAGGAAGTACGGGGGCTGGAAGGCGGACAGCCCCGAGTCGGTCATCTGCAAGGAAACGTACGGCCATTGACGGGTCCGGTATGCGGAACTCCTCACAGCAGGCGGTCCGAGACCCTCGGCGGCGGTGCGGCGAGCGGCGGCCCGACCACCCTGCTGCGACACCTGCGACACCGACCCGCCGGACCTCGGCACCGCGCACCCCGGGCCTGGCCTGGCGCGGTGCCCTCCCCAGGACCCTAGGGTCGCTGTCTCGGCGGCCCCAGCGTCTCGCCTCCCCCGCCGAAGGAGCCGGGGCCCTCGAAGGGACCGAGGTCATCCCCTGATGCCCCGCCGAGTCTCAGCTCCAGACGGCCGATGGCCGCCCGCACACCGTCTCCGTAACGGTCGTCCCCGAGGGCGCCGACCGCGCCGCGGGCCCGGCGCAGCTGGCTGCGGGCGGCATCGGAGCGACCGAGTTTCACATAGTCGGCCGCCAGGTTCAGATGCAGCGACGGGTAGAACGCGCGCACCGCGAGCGACTGGTCGTGCTCGACCACCCTCCCGTCGGTGAGTTCCTCGGCCGCCGACAGGGCCCGCAGGTCCCAGGCCAGCTCATCCGAAGGATCGTCCTGAGTGTCCGCCATGTAGTGCGCCAGCGTGCAGCGGTGCAGTGGGTCGCCGTCCTCGCCGATCTCCGCCCACAGGTCCAGGAAGCGCCCCCGAGCCTCCTCACGGTCGCCACCGTGGTGCAGCATGACGACCTGGCCGATCCGGGTCATCATGGCATCCGGCGCCGCCTTCTCCTGTTGCTCCGCCACCGCGTCCTCCAGGCTCGTCACTGTCCCTTCCGACGCTAGCCGCAGGCACTGACATTCACGCTCAGGCGCCCCCGTACGCCGCTGGGCCAGGCCGGTGACGGTCCCGCCCAGCGGCACCGGCGTCAGCCCAGGTCCGGAATCCGCCAGTCGATCGGCTCATGGCCCTGCCGGGCGACCGCCTCGTTGATCTGCGTGAACGGGCGGGAGCCGAAGAACTTCTTGGCGGAGAGCGGCGAGGGGTGCGCGCCCTTCACCACGACGTGCCGCTCCTCGTCGATGAGCGGGAGCTTCTTCTGCGCGTAGTTGCCCCACAGGACGAAGACCGCCGGGTCGGGCCGCTCGGCAACGGCACGGATCACCGCATCCGTGAACTTCTCCCAGCCCTTGCCCTTGTGCGAGTTTGCCTCACCGGAACGCACCGTCAGCACCGCGTTGAGCAACAGGACGCCCTGCTCGGCCCACGGCATCAGATAGCCATTGTCCGGGATCGGGGTGCCGAGCTCCTCCTTCATCTCCTTGTAGATGTTCCGCAAGGAGGGCGGGGTCTTGACTCCGGGGCGGACCGAGAAGCACAGGCCGTGGCCCTGGCCCTCGCCGTGGTACGGGTCCTGGCCGAGGATCAGCACCTTCACCCGCTCGTACGGCGTCGCATCGAGTGCGGCGAAGACCTCCTCGCGCGGAGGGTAGACGGGACCCTTGGCGCGCTCCTCCTCGACGAACTCGGTGAGTTCCTTGAAGTAGGGCTGCTGCAGCTGCTCGCTCAGGACGCCGCGCCAGGACTCGGGCAGCATGGCGGTGTCGGTCACGTCAAGTTCCTCCGATGTGCGGTCACTTCCAGGCCTCAGAACCTACCGGCGACCACTGACAATCGGACTCGCGCCCCGTACGGCCGTACGCGCCTCCCTCCTGCTACCAGCTGGTCTTCCGGTACAGCTCCCACATCGTCATGATCGTCGAGGGGTCGAGGGCCTGCTCGCCGCCCGCGATCTCCTCGCTCGCCGCCACGTACTGCCTGCCCTGCCACAGAGGCAGCAGCCGGGCGTCGTCGACGAGGATCTGCTGGGCCTCCTCGAACTCCTCGACGACGGCCCGGCGGTCGCTCTCACGGCGCGACTGGGGCAGCAGGACGTCGGTGATCCGCGGCGCCGGATAGGGCGTACCGAGCGCGTTCTGCGCACCCACGAACGGCGCGATGAAGTTCTCGGCGTCCGGAAAGTCGGGGAACCAGCCGCGCCCGAACACCGGGTATTCGCCCTTGCGGTAGCCCTCTTCGTACGTCTTCCAGGGGCGCCCGTTGAGGCTGACGCGGAACAGGCCGGAGTCCTCGAGCTGGCTCTTGAGCTCCCGGAACTCCGGGGCGGTCTCGGAGCCGTAGCGGTCGGTGGTGTACCAGAGGGTGAGCGGGACGCGCTCGGTGATGCCCGCCTCCAGGAGAATCTGCCGGGCCTTGGACGAGCTGGGGTCCCCGTAGTCGTCGAAAAAACCCGTCGTGTGCCCGGTCAGCCCCTTGGGGACCATGGAGTACAGCGGCTCGACGGTGTCCTTGTAGACCTTGTGCGCGATCGCCGCTCGGTCGACGATCTGGGCGACCGCCTTGCGCACCGCGGGAATCTTGGCCCACGGGTCCTTCGGGTTGAACACCAGGTAGCTGATCTCGGTGCCCGCGCCCTCGACGAGCTGGAGGTAGTCCTCGGCACCGGCGGTCCGGAGCGAGACGACGTCATCGGAGGCGAGGCCACGGAAGGTGACGTCGATCTCCTTGTCCCTGAGGGCGTCGACCATCTTGCCGGAGTCCGGGAAGTAGCGGATGGTGACCGCGTCGTTCTTGCGCTCGGCGAAGCCCTTGTAGTGGTCGTTCCTGACGAGTTCGGCCTTCTCGCCGTCCTCGTAGGAGCGCAGGCTGTACGGCCCGGATCCGAGGACCTTTCCGTCCTTGCGCGGCGAGCGGGCAGGGTAGTCGTCGGGGTCGACGATCGACATGGCCGGCGTGGCCAGGACGAACGGGAAGGTGGCGTCCGACTGGTTGAGGTGGAAGACGATCTCCCGCTCGCCCCGTGCCTGGACCCGTTCGAGGCTGCCCAGCAGACCCGCGGGACCGCTGGGCAGGTTGATCTTCCTGATCCGGTCGATCGAGTACTTCACGGCCTGCGCGTCGAGGGTGCCGCCGTCGGAGAACTTCAGGTCCGCGCGCAGCGTGCAGCGGTACGTGCGGTTCGAGGTGTCCATGAACGCGCAGCTCTCGGCCGCGTCGGGTTCGGGCGAGACCGCCCCGGAGGGGTAGCTCAGCAGCGTCTGGTAGACGTTGCGGAACAGCTCCCAGGAGCCGTCCCAGGAGGCGGCCGGGTCCAGCGTGCTCGGGGCGCTGGTGGTGCCCACGACGATCGGCCCGTCGTCCTCGGTCGATCCCGAGGTGAGGACACCGCACCCGGCCACCAGAGTTATGGACGTGATACCCGCCAGCTGCCGCAGACGTTGGTTCCGGTTGAACACGCGCACGCTCCTCGATCTGCCGTACCAAGGGTCGGCAGACCATACCGCAGTGCCCTGCCGGTGAACCCATGTTCCTGGCAGGGCACTTGATCAGCGCGTTCGTGACTACGTTGTCATGCTGCTGTGCACCGATGTCGCCTCGACGCGGGCGCTGTTCCTGTCCCTCGGTGAGCGCCCGCGTCGACGCTCAGGTCATCACACCCCGGCGTTCAGGAAGATGCCGCCGTCGACGACGAGGGTCTGACCGGTGATCCAGTCCGACTGCGCCGAGGTCAGGAAGGCGGCTGCGCCCCCGATGTCGGAGGGCACGCCGAGTCGGCCGAGCGGGTAGGCCGCGGCCGCCTCCTCTTCTCGGCCCTCGTACAGAGCCTGCGCGAACTTGGTCTTGACGACGGCGGGTGCGATCGCGTTGACCCGCACCGTGGGCGCGAACTCGTGTGCCAGCTGCACGGTCAGGTTGATCATGGCGGCCTTGCTGATGCCGTACGCACCGATGAAGGGCGAGGCCGAGATGCCCGCGACGGAGGCGATGTTGACGATCGCGCCCCCGTTGTCCTTCTGCCAGGCGTGCCAGGTCTTCTGCGCGAAGCCGAGCGCCGAGACGACGTTGGTCTCGAAGACCTTGCGTGCCACCTCCAGGTCGAGGTCCGCGATCGGGCCGAACACCGGGTTCGTACCGGCGTTGTTGACCAGGTAGTCGACGCGCCCGAAGGCCTCCATCGTGCGCTCGACGGCGACGGCCTGGTGGGCCTGGTCGTGTGCCTTGCCCGTGACGCCGATGACGCGATCGGCACCGAGTGCCTCGACCGCCTCCTTCAGGGTGTCCTCGTTGCGCCCCGTGATGCACACGCGGTCACCGCGGGCGATGAGGGCCTCCGCGACGCCGTAACCGATGCCACGGCTCGCGCCCGTGATGAGCGCAACCTTGCCGGAGAGTTCGGGAAGTGCGGTCATGTCCGTGTCCCCCGCCCTCAGTTGAGCGGTCCGCCGGCCACGTACAGCACCTGGCCGGAGACGAATCCGGCGGCCTCGCCGGTGAAGAAGGCGATGGCGTTGGCGATGTCGTCGGGGTTGCCGACGCGCTGCACGGGGATCTGGGTGGCGGCGGCGGCCTGGAAGTCCTCGAAACCCATGCCTACGCGCTCTGCGGTGGCCGCGGTCATGTCGGTGGCGATGAAGCCGGGCGCGACGGCGTTCGCGGTGACGCCGAACTTGCCGAGCTCGATGGCGAGGGTCTTGGTGAAGCCCTGCATACCGGCCTTCGCGGCGGAGTAGTTCACCTGGCCGCGGTTGCCGAGCGCCGAGGACGACGACAGGTTGACGATCCGGCCGAACTTCGCGTCCACCATGTGCTTCTGACAGGCCTTGGCCATCAGGAAGGCGCCGCGCAGATGCACGTTCATGACCGTGTCCCAGTCGGACGCGCTCATCTTGAAGAGCAGGTTGTCGCGGAGTACGCCCGCGTTGTTCACCAGGATCGTCGGCGCGCCGAGTTCCTCGGCGATCCGCGCGACCGCGGCCTCGACCTGCGCCTCGTCGGAGACGTCGCAGCCGACCGCGATGGCCTTGCCACCGGCGGCGGTGATCTTCTCGACGGTGTCCTTGCACGCGGCCTCGTCGAGGTCGATCACCGCGACGGCGCGGCCCTCGGCTGCCAGTCGTACGGCGGTCGCGGCGCCGATGCCGCGCGCGGCACCGGTGACTACGGCGACGCGCTGCTCAGTGGTGGACATTGCTGGTTCTCCTCGCCCTTGAAAAGCCCTGCGGCTTGTCTGAAAAGCCCTGCGGCTTGACATGTCCTGCGGCTCACACGGTACGCCCCTCGGGTGAGCGACCGCTTAGTACCTTCAGCAGACGTGACGCTAGAAGCCCTGGCACCCGGTGTCAACGGCACATCGCGGGCGTGTGACCCATTACCTGACCAACGACTCGAGCAACCGCTCCGCCTCGGCCTGCGGATCGGCGGTCAGTCCTGTGTGCACGGGCCCCGGCTGAACGACGGTGGAGCGGGGCGCGATCAGCCAGCGAAAGCGCCGACCGGCATCGTCGCCCGCTGCCTGACCTGCCGCTTTCCCACCTGTGCAGACCCCCTCGACGGCACGCAGCGCGGCCCGTACGCCCGCCACGTCGGCGTCCGGGTCCAGCGCCCGCAGCTTGGTCTCGTCCAGATGCGTACGGGCGGCCACGAAGGACTTGGCGCGGCAGTACACCAGCACGCCCGCGTTGAAGCACTCGCCGCGTTCGACCCGCGGCACGACGCGCAGCAGCGCGTACTCGAAGACATCCCGCTCGCTCACTTGCCCCCCTCGATGCCTTTGATCTTGTCTCCCTCGATGCCCTTGATGCGCTCATGAATGGTGGCAGCGCGCGCGAGCAGCGGCTCCGCGTAGGCCCGCCGGAGCACGTCCGTCGACTCGAAGCCCGGTTCGCCCACGAGCCACTCCTCGGGGATCTCGGCAGTCACCTCGGCGAGCAGTTCCTCGGTGATCAGCGGCGCCAGCTCGGTGGCGGCCGAGGAAATGTCCGGCCCGAAGGGCGCGAGCGCGTGGTCGGAGGCGTCGTACGGCTTGGCGGCGGAGGCCTGTGCGCCGGGCCAGTGGTGGTGCCAGATCATCGTGGCGCCGTGGTCGATGAGCCACAGATCGCCGTTCCACATCAGCAGGTTGGGGTTGCGCCAGGATCGGTCTACGTTGTTGACCAGCGCGTCGAACCAGACGATCCGGCCCGCGTCCTCGGCACTCACCTCGAAGGCGAGGGGGTCGAAGCCGATCGCGCGGGAGAGGAAGTCCATCCCGAGGTTCGTCCCGCCGCTCGACTTGAGCAGCTCCTGAACCTCCTGGTCCGGTTCACCGAGCCCCATGACGGGGTCGAGGCCGATCGTCACCAGGCCGGGCACGCGCAGGCCGAGCCGACGGGCGAGCTCACCGCAGACGACCTCCGCGACGAGCGTCTTGCGCCCCTGCCCCGCGCCGGTGAACTTCATGACATACATCCCGAGATCGTCGGCCTCGACGAGCCCCGGCAGCGAACCGCCCTCACGCAGAGGCGTGATGTAGCGGGTCGCGGTGACCTCATTCAGCACTTTCCCAGGCCATCCATCTCTTCAATCTTGCAATCCATGGCCAACTGCAGAGGGGTGTAGCAGCAAAAACCACCCGCCAAGGAGTCTGGGGAGAATCTGGGGAGTTTCGGCCGGCATGCCGATCTCCTCACGCCCGAAGCAGTCCGTCGATGGCGGTGCGCCCCTTGCTGCCGGCGTCCGGCATGAAGTGAGCATAGTAACCGAGGGTGATCGCGGGCGAGGAGTGCCCAAGCCACCGCGCCAAGGTCACGACAGACTCTCCAGCCTCCAGCATCATCGAGGCATAGGTATGCCGCAGCACAAGGTGGAGGTGTTCCACGTGTTCACCGCGACGGCGTTGCCGAGTCGTGTGGTGAGCAGCAGAGAGAACTTCCTCCCCTGCCCTTCCGGCTTCCCCCACGGGAGCTCCACCTCCACCGGTGGGAACGCCTCGACGTGGCGCTTCAGCTCCTCGGCCACGGAGAAGGGCATGTCGACGGTTCAGGTCTTCTTCCCCTTCGGCAGGGCGAAGTACAACCTTCCACGGATCGCCTGAATTTGACTGCGCTTCGGCTGTTCCTACCAGGCGACCGCCAACACGACCGGGCATGACGGACGGCTACGGCATTCCGCTGGGCCGCTTCCTGGCGGGCGCCAACCGCCAAGACTCCCCGCTGCTCGCCCCACCTCTGGACCGCCTGGACGACCTCGGGCCGTTGCCCGACAACATCACCGTGTACCTGGACGCCGGCTACGACTCGGACAAGACCCGCGCTCTGCTCAGCGAACGCGGTCTCCACGGCAGCATCGCGCACAAAGGCGAGAAAGCACCGATCCAGGCCAGCCCGGCGTTGGCACGTCGAGCGCACGCACGCCTGTCAGAACGCCTTGCACCGACTCGCCCGCTGCTATGAACGCCGCACCACCGTGATCGACGCCTTCTTCGACCTCGCCGACACGATCATCACCGTGCCCAGCCCGATCCGACGGGCCAGGGCCTGTCTGGAGTTGTGATCTGGATCAGGGAACGGGGCGTGGTGCGTGCGATCGCAAGGCGCCGGAATGTCCTCGTGGCGGAGCTACTCACGGTCACGGCCCGTCCGGGGCCATGACCTCCCGGCGCAGTGATCCGTCGATGAGTGCATCGGCGATGCGTCCGAAGTCCTCGTCCAGGGGGCGGTCCTCCTGCAGGAACGGGACGATGCCACGCAGATAGCGGTGGCAACGGGCGGTGCGGAGACCGAGTCCGTCCGCGCCGACGAGGTCCGCGGCCTGGCAGAGCGCCACGAGGTGGATCGCGGTCACTTCGCCGATCAGGCGGGTGACCGTCCTGGCGTGCCGGGCCGCGATGGTGCCCATGCTGACCTTGTCCTGGTTGTGCGCCTCGGTCGACCGGGAGAACGAGCTGACCGGCATGGTCAGATGGAGCGCTTCGGCCGTCAGGGCGGAGGCGGCGATCTGCGCGCCCTTGAAGCCGTGGTGGAGACCGGCTGCCGCGTCGGTGGGGTCCACCGGGGCGATGAGGTTGGCCGGGAGTCCGAGGCTGAACTTGGGATCCACCAGCAGCTGCAACTGGCGGTCCAGGAGGTCGCCCACGCCGGCCACCGCCGCGGCCAGCGCACTCGCCGCCTGGGCCACATGCCCGCCGTAAAAATTGCCGCTGTTGTGGACGGTGGACGACTCGGCGTCGAACAGTGGATTGTCGTTGGAGGAGTTGATCTCGTTGCCGATCCACTGCTCGGCCCACAGGAGGGTGTCGCGCAGTACGCCGATCACATGCGGGGCGCAGCGGATGGAATAGGGGTCCTGGATGCCGCGCCGCAGTTCCAGGTAGCCGTCGTCCTCCGTCAGACCGTCTCCCCGGAGGTCGGCGTCGGCGCCGGCCAGAGATGAGCCTTCGAGGAACTCCCGGATGTTCTGCGCGCTGGTGCCCTGGCCCGGATGCGGCTTGTTGTCGTGCGGGAACGCGGTGAACTGGTCCTTGCTGCTCCTGCGGATTTCGGCGGCCATCGCCGTGCACAGATCGGCGCACCACGCGAGTTCACGCGCCTCGACGAACGCCAGCGTGAGATAGGCGGACATGAACGAGGTGCCGTTCACCAGAGCGAGGCCCTCCTTGGCCTCGAGCTCCACCGGTGTCAGACCGGCCGTGCGCAGGGCTTCGGCGGCCGGCATCCGTTCGCCCCGGAAGGTGACCGTGCCTTCGCCGGTGAGCGCGGCGGCCAGATAGCTCAGCGGAGCCAGATCGCCGCTCGCGCCGACCGAGCCGCGTTCCGGGATCCGCGGCAGGATGTCGTTGTGGAGCATGTCCAGGATGAGGCGGACGGGCTCGTGCCGGATGGCCGAGTGGCCCCGGGCGAGGCAGTTGGCGCGGATCAGCATGGTCGCGCGGACAATGTCGTCCGGGGCCACCGGTCCGGTGCCCACGCGTAGGAAGCGCAGCAGATTCCGCTGCAGAGCCGCCGCCTTCCGCGGGCCGATCTGGTGGTTGCTGCTGTCGCCGAATCCCGTGGTGACACCGTAGATGGGTATCCCGGACGCGATGAGGCTGTCCTTGACCTGAAGGGACTTCTTCATCCGTACCGCCGCGTCCTCGGCCAGATTCAGCGTCGCACCGTTCCGTACCCGGGAAACGCAATGGACCTCATCCACGGTCAGATGGTGTCCGTCGAGGTTGATGTCGGGTTGATTCGCGGGTGAGAAGTCGTACATCGGAGTGAGGTCTCTCTTGTTGACGAAGAACAATGAGGGCGCGCCGGTCGCGCGAACGCGCCGTGATGTCAGGCGTGGTGTGGCAAGGCGTGCGCCGGCCGCCCGTCCTTGAGCTGAGAGCGCAGCAGGTCCTTGCGGACCTTGCCGATGGCGTTGCGCGGCAGTTCCGTGACCAGTTCGAGCCGACTGGGCCGGTACCAGTCGGTCATGCCCCGGGCGCCCAGGAACGTCCGCAGTTCGGTGAGGGTGGGCGCCTCCGGGCCCGGTACGACGACCGCGCAAGCGAGCTCGTCGCCCCGGGCGTCCAGGTAGCCGACGAGGGCGACGTCCCGGACTCCGGGGTGCGCGAGGAGTTCCGTCTCGACGTCGTTGACCGGGATCATGAAGGAACCGCCGATGCGGTCCGCGGCCCGGCCGAGGAGTCGCAGCCCGCCCCGGCCGTCCGGGACCGCCAGGTCGCCGGTGTCGTACCAACCGCCGTCCGTGTCGGAGTTCATCCGCAGCGGACCGCCGTCGCGGCCGAACGTCGCCAGGCACACGCCGCCGCCGCGCACGAACAGCCGGGCCGGCTGCTGCGCGGTGGGCTGCGCACCGTCGTCCGTCCGGAAGCCGAGTTCCAGGCCGGGGCCCGGTCGGCCGTCGCTGTGCGCGCCCCACAGCGGCGGATCGTCATGGCGGGTCCAGGTGTGCGCCGGCACCTCGGTCATGCCCCACAGGGTGCGCAACGGCACCCCCCATGTGCGAGGCACCGCGGCAACCAGCGGCCCGGGCACCGTCGTGGCACCGCTGAGGACCATGCGCACCGAGGGCGTGGGCCGGGGCGCGTCCTCGGCCGCGGCGGCCAGCGCCGCGATGAACGGGGGCGCGCCCGCCAGCACGGTGGTCCCGGACTCGGCGAGGATGTCGAGCCCGCCCGCGGGGTCCCAGGTGTCGGAGAGCACGGAGGCACCTCCGGCCAGCAGCGGGATCATGATGTTGTACATCACGCCGAAGACATGTGTCAGTGCCTGCGTGGTGAAGAACCGGTCCCGCGGGCCCAGTTGTTCCGCTTCCAGCACCGCCGAGGCCCCGGCGTAGAGGGTGTTGAAGGTGTGCAGCACCCCCTTGGGCTCGCCGGAGGTTCCCGAGGTGAACAGCACCAGGGCGACGCGGTCCGGGTCCTCGGCGGGCGTTCCCCGCAGCGCCCCGGGTCGCCGCTCCCAGGGCGTCTGCTCGAAGTGACGGCCGAAGTCCACCGTGTCCGGCCGGACTTCGCCCTCGCCGGCCACCACCGTGTGCCGCAGCCCCGGCAGCCGGGGGGCCATCTCGGCCACTGCGTCGGCGTAGCGTGCGTCGCCCCACCGGTCGGGGGCGATGTACACACCGGCGTCCAGCCGGGCCAGCATCCGTTCCACCTCGCGCGGCCCGATGGTCATCATGATCGGCGCGAAAACGGCCCCGACGCGTGCGCAGGCCAGCAGCAGTGCGCTCGTCTGCCACCAGTTCGGCAGTTGCACGGCGACGACCTGTCCCGGGCCGACACCCAACTCTCGTAGCGCACCGGCGAATCGATCGACGTACTCGCCGAACTCCCGGTAGGTGAGCCTGCTCGGGCCCGCACCGGCCCGATAGGTGATCACCGCTTCCGAATCCGGTGCCGTCTCCTGCCATTTCCGCAGGTCCGCCAGCGGCCCTACGTTCCGCCAGACCCCCTCGGCGCGGTATCCGCGCGCCGCGTCCGCACTGGGCCTGAGCTCGGAGAGCTTCATTGTTGTTCCACTCCGGTGTTCATATGCGATGGGGCAGAGGAGGGCCAGTGCCGTCCGTTGCTCGTTCGGGAGATGACCCGGAAATTCGGACACGAAGCATCTGACTAAGCCTCAGACTAGTTGAAGATTATACGAGTTCTGCCCCGAGGGGTGCTTCCGCCGGCCGGGCTTCCGATGGCGCTCAAGCCCTGGATCGCACCGACCCGGCGACAGGCGCCGGCGGACGCCCGGCCCGGGAATGTCGCCCCGTGATGAAGATCACGGCGCAAGAGGGCGGTAATGTCTCCCCCGCTCCCGGCCAAGTCGCATGATCCATCGAATACCCACCATGATCGGGCGAATTCTCCTGGGCGGCGAACGGGAGCCCGTGCCGGGGCGGGGCGGCCACCATGACGCTGGTAGTGGCGCCGCTTTCTCGACGTTCTGGGCCCACATCGGCATAGGGGCGATCCAGGAACTACGCGCATCGTCACCGGAGTTGGGGTCCATCTATCCGGCCAGCGCGATTTTGAACCCGCCCGCCGCATGAATCGGGGGCTACTGATGGGTGCCACTGGCACGGGAGGCGGAAGTGCGGCGTCCTACGTGCGGGACATCGGCCCGTTCCGCTCACGACTACCGCAGTCCCGCGGCGTATCCGCCGCGACCTGGCACAGCGCGTACAGACAATCCGGTGACACCGGCGGCGATCCGGTGGGCGTAAGCCTCCACCCGGGCCAGCCGCCAGGGCTCGGGGAAGCGGTCCTCGCAGTGGTCGACGGTGGCGGGCAGTACGTCGTAGGTGTCCGCCGGGTCGAGGATCTCGGGGCGGCCGTGGACACCGCCGCTTCACCGCGTGGAGCAAGGCGGGCTTCTGGCAGCGCCGGCTCGACGCCGCGACCCAGGCGCCCGGCGATGCCGCGGACCTCGCCTGGTGCTCAGTGATCGCCGAGACTGCGACGAACCGTCAGCCCGGCGGCGGAAACTGACCAGACGGGTGCCCACCGCGCGCCGGGATCCCCCCATGGGTCGACCCAGCTGTCACCACGCTGTCGTTTGGTCAAGAAGTCTCCACTCCCTGAACAGGCAGGCCGGGCGGGCCGTACCCCTGTACGCATCACCATTACGTTCTTGGAAGGGAATGTCGGCATGACCAGCGAATCGCTTCACCCCGTCCCGGCTCCGGCCCGTCGCACGATCATGACGGCGGTCGGCGCGGCGGGGCTCGCCGTCGCGCTGACCGCGTGCGGATCGGACGACGAGCCCTCCGGCTCGACGGCCAACGAGAGCGCGAGCAGCGGCGGCGGCGAGGCCACGGCCGGGGACTCGGGCGGCACGGGCGGCACGGTCCTCGCCAAGACCACCGACATCCCCGAGGGCGGCGGCAAGGTCTTCGCCGACCAGGGCGTGGTGGTCACGCAGCCGACGGCGGGCACGTACAAGGCCTTCTCGTCCAAGTGCACCCACCAGGGCTGCGCGGTGAAGGACATCACTGACGGTGTGATCATCTGCCCGTGCCACGACAGCAGGTTCTCGGCGACCGACGGCAGTGTGACGAAAGGGCCCGCGACCCAGGCACTGGCCGCCGCCAACATCACGGTGGACGGCGACTCGATCACACTCGCGTGACTGCCTCGCACTTCAGCGGCGCGGTCGTTTGAAGCAGGCCAGCACATCGTCGGTCGCCGTGATGGTGGCGACCAGGGCAAGCGTGTTGCGGATCATCGCGGGGGTGTAGTCGGAGGGCACCCCCGCGATGGCGTCTGCGGGCACGACGACGGTGTAGCCACGGTTGACGGCATCGAACACGGCGTTGGGGACAGCCACATTGGCCGAGACACCGGTCACGACGAGGGTGCGGCAGCCCAGGTTGCGCAGTAGCGCGTCAACTTCGGTACCCGCGATCGGCGACAGCCCGTGCAAACGGCGTACGACGAAGTCCTCGTCGGCGACCTCGATGGGGGCCGCGACCCGTACCGCCGTGGTCCCCGACAGTTGCCGCACGGGCAGCCGTTCGGCCGCGCGGAACAGCCGGGCGTTGCGGTTGGCGCCGCGCCCGTCGGGCCGTCGCTCGGCGATCGCGTGGATCACCTGCACCCCGCTCTCGTGCGCGGCGGCGACCAGTTGGGCGACATGGGCGAGCGCCCCCGAGGAGCGCGCCTCCTGGGCGAGTTCGGGCAGCGCGCTGTCCGGGCCCACGACACCCTGCTGACACTCGACGGTGAGCAGCACCGTGGCGGCGGGGTCGAGGAGTTCACTGAGCTGTTCGTACGACGGCATGGCTCCCCCAGTCGTCGGAGGTCGGAGCGGGCGAGCGTAACGACCATTGCGTGGGGACGGAAGACAGCCCATGCTTTTCTGACGTGATGTCAGAAAATCTCTGTCGATGGATCTCTGTCGACGTAAAAGAAGGTCGACAAAGAAGGTCGACGTAGAAGAAGAGGTGACCGCATGACCGTCACTCAGCGCAGAGGCCGGAAGATCATGATGACTCCCGGCGAACTGGACGAGTTCCTCACCACCCAGCGCACCTGCCGCGTCGCGACCGTGTCGAAGGAGGGCACCCCGCATGTCAGCGCCCTCTGGTTCGTCTGGGACGGCACCTCGCTGTGGCTGTACTCCGTGGTACGCAGCAAGCGCTGGACGGAGCTTCGCCGCGACCCACGGATCGCGGTGGTGATCGACACCGGCGAGGAGTACGGGGAGCTGCGGGGCGTCGAGCTGTCCGGCATCGTGGACTTCGTGGGCGAGGTGCCCCGCACCGGGGAGCTGTGCGCCGAACTCGACGTCCCCGAGACCTTGTTCGCTCGCAAGAACTTCGGCATCGAGGAGATGCCGCACGACGGCCGTCACGCATGGGCGCGGCTGACACCGACGGCGATCGCCTCCTGGGACTTCCGCAAGCTGCCGCCGCAGTGACCGGACCGCAAGCTTCCGCCGCAGCGACCCGCCCTCGGGCCGCCACCACAGCGACCGGACCGCAGGCAGCCACCACAGCCACCGGACCGCAGGCAGCCACCACAGCCACCGGACCGCAGGCCGCCGCCGCGGTAGCCCGACCGTAGATCGCCGCCGCAGTAACCCAATCCGCTCAGCGAACGCCCTCCCCGGCCATCTGCAGCGCCGAAACCGCCGCTCTGATCGAGGGGCGGCGGTCGGCGTCCGCCCGCCAGACGACGAAGACGTGCCGCCGTACGCGCTGGCGCAGCGGCACGGTGACGACCCCCTCGGGCATGGGATTGCGCCCGAGCAGCGGTGCGATGCAGACGCCCAGCCCCGCGGCGACCAGTCCGAGCTGCGTGTGCGTTTCCGCGGCGCGATGGCCGATATGCGGCTCGACGCCCTTGGAGCGCAGCGTGAAGATCAGCCACTCGTGACAGAACTCGCCCTCGCCCCAGGTGATCCACTCGTCCTCGGTGAAGTCGCCGAGGTCCACCTCCGCGCGGTCCGCGAGCCGGTGGCCGACCGGCATCGCCACATCGGCCGGGTCGTCGAGGATCGCCGCCTTCACCAAACCGTCGGGCAGCGACATCGGCTTGTTGTACCAGTCGAGCGCGACCGCCAGATCGAGGTCGCCGCGCACCACGCCGGCGACACCGGCCTCGGGCTCCAGCTCGCACGAGCGCACCCGCAGCCCGGGGTGGTCGGCGCGGAGCGCGGCGAGCGCGGTGGGAAACAGCCCGCGCGCGGCGGTCGGGAACGCGGAGAGCCGCAGCTCACCGACGGCCTGACCACGCTGCGCCTCCAAGTCGGACTGGGCGAGCTCGACCTGGGACAGAATGCGCGCCGCGTGATCGGCGAGCAGCTGCCCGGCGTCTGTGAGGCGCACCCCCCGACCGTTCTTGGCGAGCAGTTGCTGGCCCACCTCGCGTTCCAGTTTGGACATCTGCTGGGACACGGCCGACGTCGTGACATGCAGCCCCTCGGCCGCGCCGCTCACCGAACCGTGCCGGGCGAGGGCGTCGAGGGTGCGCAGCCGCTCCAAATTCAACATGTAAGCAATGCTACGAGATAGCGGTCAAGAAATCTCGCTTGTGCTACGAGATTTTTCTGTCGCATCGTTGTGCCCATGAGGACCGTCGCCGCTTCCCGAACCGTCAGACCGACCGACCCGGCCCCGCGCCGCCGCACCGCCGTCGACTGGCGGATCCGCTTCGGCGTCCTCTCCCTGATCTGGGGTTTCAGCTTCCTGCTCATCAAGGTCGGCACGGAGAGCTACGCACCGTTCCAGGTGACGCTCGGGCGACTGGTGTTCGGGACCGCGGTGCTCGCGGCGGCGATGGCGGTGAAGCGGGAGCGGCTGCCACCCGGAGCGCGTACCTGGGGCCATCTCGCGGTCGCGGCCTTCCTGCTCAACGCACTGCCGTTCTCGCTGTTCGCCTACTCCGAGCTGACGATCCCGTCCACGCTGGCGGGCATCTGCAACGCGACGTCGCCGCTGTGGGGGATGGCCCTGTCCCTGATCGCCCTCTCCGAGGACCGCCCGACCCGGCGCAGGGTCGCCGGTCTCGGCATCGGTTTCCTCGGCGTGCTGACGGTCCTCGGTGCCTGGCAGGGCTTCAACGGCCTGGACGCCACGGGCACGGCGATGGCCCTGCTGGCCTCGCTGAGCTACCCGATCGGCTGGATCTACGTCCGCCGCACACTGGCCGGCTCCAGCGACTCGCACCTGTCGATGACCGGCGCCCAGCTGCTGCTGGCCACCGTGCAACTGGCCTTCGTCACCCCGCTGTTCACCAGCCTGCCGAGCCACTTCCCGGTCGTCCCGCTGCTCGCGATAGCGGCCCTGGGAGCCCTGGGCACCGGACTCGCCGTGCTCCTCCAGTACGGCCTGGTCGCCGAGGTCGGCCCGACGACGGCCCAGATGGTGACCTACTTCATCCCGGTCATCGCCACCGCGGCGGGCGTGGCGATCCTCGGCGAGTCGCTGACCTGGTCAACACCGGTCGGCGCGGCGATCGTCCTGGCGGGCGCCGCGCTCACTCAGACCAGGACACGCCGATGACTCACACGTAGCGGCGTACCTCCGCCGGGCCGACAGCGGCGGCCACCGCGTCCACCACCCGCTCGACATCCTCCGGCGCGAGGTTCGAGACGGTGATCCGGACGGCGGGCGGCGCGCCGATCCGGAAGCGGGCGCCGGGGGCGACGGCCCAACCGGAGTGCAGCAGCCGCGCGACCGCACCGGTCTCGTCCGGGACCGGGATCCACACATTCATCCCGCTGCGCCCGTGCGCCTCGACGCCACGCTTCGCGAGGCCGTCGATCAGCGCGTCCCGGCGCCACTCGTACGCCGCCGCCACAGCCCGTGCGTCCACCGCGCCGCTCGTCCACAGCCGCACGACGGCCCGCTGCAACAGATGGCTCACCCAGCCCGGCCCCAGCCGCTGCCGCCCGTGCACGCGATCCACGGTGACGGCATCCCCGGTGAGGACGGCGAGCCGCAGGTCGGGGCCGTACGCCTTGGCGACGGAGCGCACCATGGCCCAGTGGTGCGTCACGCCGGCCAGCGGATGCAGGGGCAGGTCGACGATCCGATGCCCGTGGTCGTCCTCGATGAGCAGGGTCTCCGGGTGCTTCTTCAGCACGGCCCGCAGGGCACGCGCGCGCGTGGCGCTCACCGCGGCGCCGGTCGGGTTCTGCGCCCGGTCCGTCACGATCAGGGCTCGGGCACCCGCCTCCAGAGCACGTCGTACGTCGTCGGGGAGTGGGCCCTCGTCGTCGATGCGCACCGGGACCGGGCGCAGCCCGAGTGCCGGGGCGAGGTCGAGCAGGCTGCCCCAGCCGGGATCCTCGACGGCGACGGCGTCGCCGGGCTTGAGGTGGGCCATCAGCACGCGCTCGATGGCGTCGAGCGAGCCGGAGGTGGCGAGGACCGGCCCGTCGGGCACCCCGTCCGCGTCGAGGTCGGCGCGCGCCAGCCGCGCCAACTCCGGTTCGACGGCGGCCTCCCCGTACATCACGGGGGCCAGGTCCGACTGCTCCGCTGCCGCCGCGAACGCCTCGGCGAGGCCGGGCAGCAGGGCCCGGTCGGGGTTGCCGTCGGCCACGTTCCGCACACCGTCCGGTACCTCGACCCGGATGTACTCGCGTCCCGTCGTGGCGGGCTTGGAGCGCACGCGGCTGCCGCGCCGGCCCGCGGTCTCGATGACCCCGCGCTCACGCAAGGTGCGATACGCGGCGGCGACGGTATTGGGATTCACCCCGAGCTGTTCGGCCAACTCCCGCATGGGCGGCAGAACTTGCCCTGGCTCGAGATCTCCGCTACCCACCGCGCGTTCGACGCTCGCGGAAATGTCGGCTGCGCGACGCCCTTCGATCCGATACTCTCCTAGCACAAAGCAGATTATGCACTAGTGCAATGGAGAGCGCAATGTCGGAGACGAGCACGCAGCCCAGGACTACGCAGCCCGCCGCCTACACCCCGACCGACCGCACCGTCCCCACCCGCTCCAAGGAGCGCGCCGCGTACGACCACGAGCTGGTCCACGCGATACTCGACGAGGGCTACGTCTGCCACCTCGGGTTCGTCCGGGACGGCGCCCCGGTCGTGCTCCCCACCCTGTACGGACGGGTCGGCCAACGTCTCTACGTGCACGGCTCGACGGGCTCACGCCCGCTGCGGATGACCGGCCAGGCCGACCCCGGGCTGCCGGTCTGTCTGACCGTCACCCATGTCGACGGCCTGGTCCTGGCCCGGTCCGCCTTCCACCACTCGATGAACTACCGCTCCGTGGTGGTGCACGGCATCGCCCACCAGGTGACGGACCCGGACGAGAAGCGGGAGGCCCTGGACGCGCTGGTCGACCGCGTCGTCCCCGGCCGCTCGCACGACTCACGCCCGGCCAACGCCAAGGAACTGGCCGCCACCGCCGTGATCCGCCTCGACCTGGACGAGGTCTCCGCGAAGCTCCGCACCGGCGGCCCGAACGACGACGCCGAGGACCTCTCCCTCCCCCACTGGACCGGCGTCGTCCCCCTCACCAAGGGCTACGGCACCCCGATCCCCGCCGACGACCTCGCCCCCGGCATCGAACTCCCCGATTACCTGGCGGCCCTGTGATCCCCCTCGACCTTCAGGGCCTGCCCGGCTGATCATGCGGCAGACGCGGGGCGCCTGGCACGCCCACCTGCGGCGTGGTGGTGTGCGGTCGGCCACCAGGTGACCGACCACGCGCCTCACACCGGTGCCGCCTCTTTCCGCGGAGCCTCGCGCGCGGCACCCGCGTCCCGCACCTCGGACACCGCCAGTCCGGTGACGGACCCCAGCATCAGCAAAGTGCCCGCGAGCGTCGCGGCGGTGAGTCGCTCTCCGAGCAGCCCGACGGCCAGTACGGCCGCGCTCACCGGTTCCAGGAGCATGATCACGGAGACGGTCGCGGACCGGACGACGGCCGCGCCGGCGAAGTACAAGGCGTACGCCAGGGCCGTGGGGATCGCCGCGATGTACGCCAACAGGCCCAGCACCTCGCCGAGGTCGGCGGCCTGGGGGACGAGCCCCTCGGCCAGCCCCAACGGCAGGAGACAGCCGGTGGTCACCGCGAAGGCCCAGACCGTCGTACCGGAGGCGTCGGCCGCACCGTCGCGCCCCCACCACCTGGTGAGCACGGTCATCACGGAGTACCCGGCCGCCGAGACGATCGCGAGCACGACGCCCCAGGGCCGGACCGTCGCACCCCCGCCGCCCAGCACGAGCACCACGAGCCCGGCGAGCGCCCCGGCGACGGCGACGACCCCGCCGCGGCCGAGCCGCTCCCCCATGGTCAGCCGCGCCCCCAGCGCGATGAGCACGGGGCCGGCGCCGAGCGTGACGACGGTGGCCACGGCCAGGCCCGTCGCCTCGACGGCGGCGAAGTAGGCGGTCTGGAAGACAGCGAGCCCGAGACCCGTGGCACCAATCCGAAGGGCCTTGCGGCCGAACGGCTCACGGGCGGTGGGCCGGATCCGGCGGCGCGTCAGCCGCACGGCGAGCAGCAGGACGAGTCCGCCCGCGCAGCGCCAGAAGGAGAGCGCGATGGGCCCCATGTCACTGGCGCGGTAGACCAGCGACGCGGCCGCGCCCGCGGTGCCCCAGGCGGCACCCGCGATGATCAGATAGAGGAGGCCTCGCCCGGTGGGCAGGCCAGAAGCAGCATTCGACACGTGTTCTCTCCGCCAAGACGCAGAAGTTCGGGAAGGGACCACGTCGCCGCCGGCGCGCAGGGCACAAGGCACGGCGCATCGGCGTACGGAAAGGTCCTTGGACTTCTTCTGCGGGCAGCACCGTTCCACCCGGTGGCTGTGCCGGGTCGGAATTCCGGAAGGCCCGCCTCAGGCGGCCGGAGGCGGAAGAACGAGTGCCTTCGAATGCATGATCAGCACCCTACGCAGCGCCGCCGCGGCCCGACAACTCTCTTTCGGAGCCTTCAAGAGCCGCCTTTCCCCATCCGGGGCCCTGGGCACCGACCTGCTCCCTTTCGGGGCCTTCAGGTCCGGCCTGCCCCGAACCCCCTGCGACCGGCCCCTCGGAAGTCTTGGCGGGCGCCGACGACTGCGCGATGAACGCGCCGACCAGCACCACCGCGCCACCGACGATCTGCGGCGCCGAGAGGTGCTCACCGAGCAGGACCCAGGCGAGAACGGTCGCGAGGACCGCCTCGAGGCAGGCCACGACGCCCGCGACCTGCGGGGAGAGCCTGCGTACGGAGAGCACTCCGGTGACGTACGCGACGACGGTCGCGATCAGCACGATCCAGGAGAGGAGCAGCGAGGCGGGAACCGACGTCCCGTTCATGTCCGCGCCGCCCGCGAGCACCGACCAGTCCATGGTCCAGGGACGTGCGACGACCGTCAGTACGAGGGCGCCGACGAGCAGGCCGTACGCGATGACGCCCAGCGGGTCCGGTGCCTCGTCGCCCGCGTCGCCTCCCTGGTCGGACAGGACGAAGTAGCCGACCTGGCAGCAGGCGGCGCCCAGGGCGAGCAGCAGCCCGACGGCGTCGAAACTCAGTCCCGACCAGACCTCGACGACGCAGGCAAGTCCGCCGACCGCGAGGACGACTCCTAGGGCCGCGGCGCGCGTCACCGGCCGGCGCTGCACGAACCGCACCCAGCCCAGCACGAGCGCGGGCGCGAGGTATTCGACGAGCAGGGCGACCCCGACCGGAATACGGGATATCGCCGCGAAGTAGCAGGCCTGGACGCCGGCCACGGCAAGCAGTCCGAAGCCGGCGAGCAGCGCGGGGTGCCGACGCACGAGAGCGCGATGGCGTACGGCCATCGGCAGCATCACCAGCGCGGCGCCCGCGACCCGCAGCCACACCACGTGGAGCGGGTCGAGCCCCGCCTCGATCAGTGGCTTCGCCGCGACGCCCGATCCGCCGAAGGCGACCGCCGAGGCGAGGGCAAGGCCCAGGCCGACGCTCTTGCCGCGGTTGCCCTGACTGCCCTGACTGCCCTGAGACGTATGCACCGGGACATGATGACAGGCGACGACATGAGCGTCACCCCCGATGACACCTGTCTCAACGACTGGACTCAGCAGCCCTGGCGGCCGCCCCCGACGTACTCCTCGAACTCGGCCCCGGTCTCGATCCGCAGCAGCAGCGCCGGGGCGTCGACACCCGCGCGCCCGAGCACCTCGACGGCCCGTGACTGCGGGTCGTCGAGGATCGCGGCGAGCAGATCGAGGCAGCGGGCCTGCCCGTCGCCCCTCAGCTCGGCGCGCTCGCAGGCGCCCTCCATGGCACCGGCCGCCACCGGGGACCAGCCTGCCTCGGCGGCAACCGGCGACTCGTCCGCCTCGGCAGCCACCGGTAGGGCGCCGGAGCTCTCGACGGTGCCCTGCCAACGCAACCCGTAGCCGATGCTGCGCTGCACGAGATAGCCGAGCAGCCGGGCGACCCGCGGGCCACCGTCGAACACGGCGCGCACCTGGGGGTCGGACTCCAGCAGTGAGTGCAGCAGATGGGCGGTGTCGATCTGCCGGTCCCCGTCCCGCAGCGCCCTTCTGCGCGCGCCGGAGACCACCGAGGCCAGCTCGGCACTGAGCCTGGCATCGAGTTCCGTGCGGTGGGAGCCGCTCTCGGCGGCCGACTGCGGAGGGATACGGGGTGGCACATCCCCCACCCCATCAGTCTCTGCACTCCGGGGCATCCTCGTCGGGCAGCATTTTCGGGTCCCACGCAAGGTGGGCACCCGAGAGCGCGTTCTCCTCCTTACGGATGACTTCGCGCCGTTACGCCCTCGGGGTGCGCGCCGCCTTGCTTCGCACCCCGTGCGCAACCGCGCCGCACCGGCACTCGTCCGTACACCCCCCGAGGACGCGCTGCTCGCCGATCTGTTCTGGGAAGCGTGGCACTGCCATGAGAAAGGGCCCTTCCCGCGCGCGTGGGACCTGTTCGACGCGGCGGCGACACGAAGGATGAACTGAGACCTGACAGTTCATCAGTATTGAATATTCCGGGGCCTGCGGCTACGTTCCGCGACACCGTAGCTGCGCCGGGCGCAGCGCCCGACACGAAGGGGTGGTCGCATGGCCGAAGTCAGCGCGGAAGCACGCGTCGAGGCGCCTGCCGAGAAGGTGTGGGCGCAGCTCACGGACTTCTCCTCGTACGGCGAGTGGAACTCGACTCACACCGACTTCCCGAAGGGCGGCCCCGCGTCACTCGAGGTCGGCGGCACCTTCGAGGAAAACATGAAGCTCATGGGCTTCCCGGCCGAGGTGAACTGGACCATCGAGGAGCTGGAGCCCGCCCGCACCCTGGCCATTCGCGGCAAGGGCCCGATGGCGGTGACGGTCGCCACCCGCTACACCCTGACCCCCGACGGCGACGCCACGACGGTGCGGATCGACGGGGAGTTCACCGGCGCGGCCGTCTCCCTGATGGCGGGCAAGCTCAAGGACTCGGCGACGGCCGCCCTCAACGAGTCGCTGCGCAAGCTGGCCGGACTGGTGACCTGAGCCCCGCACGTGACCTTGGACCGCACGTGATCCGAGACCCGCGCCGAGGCCGAGACCCGAGCCCAGCCCCGTACGCGGAAAGGCGCCCCGCGGAAACACTTCCACGGGGCGCCGTCAGGTACCACAGCATGCCCGTCAGTCCTCGTCGGCGAGGATCAGGTACAGCTTCTTGCGGGCATCGTTGATGACCGCCAGCGCCTTGTCGCGCTGGTCCTTGCTGCCGGTCTTCCAGACCTGGCCGAAGGCCTCCATGAGACCGAAGCCGGCCTGCCGGATCTCGTGCAGCGTCTCCCAGTCGACCCCGCGCCCGGCCTCTTCCCAAGGCGCGTCGGGTCCCGCGTCGGCCGCGGTACGACCCTCCTCGGTGAGCGAGAACAACTTCTTGCCACCCTCGGCCGCACTGGCGATGAGGCCCTCGTCCTCCAGCAACTGGAGGGTCGGGTAGACCGAACCCGGGCTGGGCTTCCACGCCCCGCCGCTGCGCTCGGCGATCTCCTGGATCATCTCGTAACCGTGCATGGGCCGGTCCTTGAGCAGAGCCAGGATCGACGCGCGTACGTCACCACGCCGCGCCCTGCCCCTCGGTCCGCCCCGGCCACCTCGCCCGCCCCAGGGGCCCGGGCCGAAGCCGGGTCCACCGAATCCGGGACCCCCGGGACCGCCCGGCCCGAAGGGCCCGAAAGCCCCACGCCGCCCCTCGAAGCCGCCCCGCTCACGCGGACCGGGTCCACCGCGGCGTCCATGCCCACGTTCGAATCCAAATTCCTGTCCATGGGAACGCATCGCAATCACTCCATTCCATCGTTGATCTGTCGCGATGCGTCAACGATATATCGGAATAGCTCACCTGACAACCCTCGAGCCCAGCCGGCCGCGTTGCAGCCGAGAATCCAGCCGGCGGGCACGGCCGGCTCGGGGCGCTCCCCCAACTCCAGTGCGTTGAACGGCTGATCACGGTCGGGGCGGGCGGCGGCGGTGTATCACCGCACCGGTTTCACCACCGTCGGTGCCCCTGAGAACGCTCTGAAACCGCGGTGAATGGGGGGTCGGCCACGCTCTCCGGCATGACGACGACCCCGCCAGGGGCAGCGAACCGGGAGGCGATCACCATGAACGGCGTACAGCTGATCCGTCGGCACGCGGCGGCCTTCGGGCGCTTCGCCGGGCTGGGCAGCGGGATCACCCTGGCGGCCTCGGCGGCCCTGGTCCTGCTTTCGCAGTGGATCCCGTGGATGGCGGCGAACGCGCTCACCACCGTCGCCTCCACCGTGGTCGCCACCGAACTGCACGCCCGCGTCTCCTTCGGCCACGGACGGCCCGGTCTGGCCGGCCACCTGAAGAGCGCGGCCACCATTGCCCTCGGCTGGCTGGTCACGTCCGCCGCGGTCGGCGCGCTGGCCGCGCTCCGTCCCGACGCCGGACTCGTCCTGCAGCAGACGGTGTACCTGTCGGCCACCGCGCTCGTCGGGATCGGCCGCTATCTCGTGCTGCGTCTGGCCGTGTTCGCGGAGCGCGCCCCGCAGCCCCGGACCGGCGGCGGCGTCCGGTTGCGGGCCGCGTACGACGCGGCGGCGTGAGGGCCGGCGGGGAAACTACTGCGGCCCGGGGTCGGGGCGGGCGGCGCGTCCCTCGGGGGACAACGAAGTCGGTCCGGTGCGGTGTCCTGGCCTCTTTGCCGGCAGGGCCGTCGTGGGCGCGCCGGGCAGGGGGCTCCGGCGGTGTGCGGGCGCCCCTGCGGCCCGGTGTCGGTCCTCGGCCGTAGCGTGTGCGCGTGACCCAACTCATGCAGACCTACTCCTACTTACGGCCCTCGGCCGTGCACGAATCCCCAGCCGGACGCACGCTCGCGCTGGAGACCTCCGGCGGTGCCACCCCGGCCGGAGAAGCGGCCAATCCCCGCTTCTTCAGCGGGTTTCTGACCGCGCCTGCCGCCGCGGCGACAGCGCTGCTCACGGTCGCCGACGTGGCCGCCGCCCGCTACTACCGTTGAAGCCGGTCATGCGCAAGGAACCCCGTGACGCCGTCGACTTCACCCAGTCCGACGTGTACGACGTGGCCAGGGCCCTGCGGGGCGACGAGCCGAGGGAGCGCGGCCTCACCGCCCACTTCAGGTTCAGCCACTCCTCCCCGGCCGGGGAGCTGCTGAGGGCGCGCCTGGCCGAGGCGATCGACATCGTCAAGGTCGACGCGCAGCCGTTCCTGCTGGCCGTGCCGACCGACGCCACCGGTGCGCTGGACGCCGCCGTACTCGTACAGCGGATCTCGGTGCTCGACAGGCTCGGCATCACGCCCGCGCCGGCCGACCTGGCCCAAGCGCTGCTGCGCGTCACCCCGACCGTGGACGAGAAGGTGCTGGGCGCGGCCGGGCGGCTGGGGTCCGACGCCGGGCAGCGGCTGGTCCAGTGGCTGCGCGAGGGCGGCCTGCCGCACCGGGACGCCGGCCCCGCGAACTGGCCCGACGCCCACTCGGGCGGGTACTCGACGGACTGGGTGAGCCACCTACGCCCCGAGCCGGCGCCCGGTCCCGCGCTGCTCCCGGCCGCCGAGACCCTGATGGAGCCGTACCGAAAGGGCGGTCTCTACGACCCGATGGTCCCCTTCTGGCCAGCCCAGCTCCCGCATCACCGCGAACTCGTGCTGGCCCGCGACTACTTCAGGTCCCGCGCTTCCATGCGGCGCTGGGCCCACGCCCTGCCGTTCGCCGCGGAGTCCGGCGGCCCGGCGGGATTCGCGCTGCACCTGGCAATGGCGTACACCCTCACGTACGACCAGCAGGGCGAGCGCGACGCGGCGGTGGACGCACTCCTCGTGCTCGCCGCGCGGGGGCAGCTGAACACCGAACTGCTCGGACAGCAGCTGGCCGAGATGCTGCGGCACTGGGGGATCGAGGCGAACCGGGTGACCGCCTCCCTGCGTACGGCGGCCGAGACAGGCGCGTACGCCACGATCTGGTCCGTGCTCGAACCCGTCGACGTCGGTCAGACCGGGGAGGAGTCCTGGCACACCCTCGCCGATCCCGAAGGCAACGAGTTCTGCCTGCTCAAGACCCGCCTCGCCCCACTCTGACGGCCCTCGTCGGCAACGAGGGCCGCACCCGGGTGGCGGGTGTACGGGCGACGTGCCCGGCCTGCAGTAGCAAGAGAAGCGCCATGCGATCGATCAAGACGGCAACCAGTCCAGCTCCCCGGAATTGGCCTTGTCCCGCGCCTCCGTAGGAGGGCTAGCGTCGGGCCATGCGGATTCGAATCGTCGACGCCTTCACCGACCGTCCCTTCACCGGCAACCCGGCCGGGGTCCTCCTCCTCGACCTCGACGCCTTCCCCGACGACGCCTGGCTCCAGAACGTGGCGTTGGAGGTCAACCACGCCGAGACGGCATTCGCGCACCGCCTCCCCGAGGGCGGTGACGCCGACTGGGCCCTGCGTTGGTTCACACCCGCCACCGAGGTCGCGATGTGCGGGCACGCCACACTGGCCACGGCACACGTCCTGCACACCACGGGCGCCCACCAGGGACCGGTGCGGTTCGCCACGCTCAGCGGCATCCTCATCGCCACGCCCCACGAGAACGGCTCCCTCACGCTGGACTTCCCCACCGCTCCGCTCACCCCGGTCGCGGTCCCGGACGGCGTCGCCGCGGCCCTGGGCGCCGAGCCGCTCACGGCGTTCGACACCGGCGTGAACATCGGCGACCTGGTGATCGAAGTAGCCGACGAGAAGACGGTCCGGGGGCTCGCTCCCGACCACAAGGCCCTCGCCCGGTACTCGACGCGCGGCATCATCGCGACCGCCCGCGCCGAAGACCCTTCCCGGGGCTACGACTTCGTCTCGCGCTGCTTCTTCCCGAACGTCGGCATCGACGAGGACCCTGTCACCGGCAGCGCCCACACGGCCCTGGCGCCCTACTGGTCCGAGCGCCTCGGCCGACCCGACCTCACCGGCCTGCAGGCCTCCCCGCGCTCCGGCCTCGTCCACACCGAGCTGCGCGGCGACCGCACGCTCCTCAGCGGCCGCGCGGTCACGGTCATCGAGGGCGAACTGCACGCGTGACGGCACGCGAAAGGGGCGTACGAAGGCTTGGTACGCCCCTTTCGCCACCCTCGTGCGCGCCCTTCGCCCTGAAGCCCTACATGCCTCACAGGCCACACAGGCCACACAGGCCACACACACTGCTCAGGCCGTGGGCAGCCACCCCACCTTCCCCGCCAGCAGCGCGTACCCCACGAACGCCCCGATATCGAGCACCGAGTGCGCGACCACGAGCGGTCCGACCCGACCCCAACGCCGGTACAGATAGACGAAGACCACACCCATCGCCATGTTGCCGACGAAGCCGCCGATGCCCTGGTAGAGGTGGTACGAGCCACGCAGCACCGAGCTCGCCACCAACGCGGCTCCCGGCGTCCAGCCCAACTGCCCAAGTCGGCGCAGCAGATACCCGACGACGATGACCTCCTCCAGCACGGCGTTCTGCACGGCCGACAGGATCAGCACCGGATACTTCCACCACACATCGGGCAACGCCTCAGGCACCACCGTGAGGTTGGCGCCGAACCCCCGGGCCGCCAGATAGAAGGCGATCCCCGTGCTGCCGATCACCGCCGCGATCACGGCCCCGCGCCCGAGGTCCGGCCAGGGCCGCGTGCGGTCGAATCCGATCACGCGCAGCCCCGTCCCCTCCCGCAGCAGGAAGTGCGCGACCAGCGCGACCGGCACCAGAGCCGACGCGATTCCGAACAACTGCCAGGCCAGATCCAGCCAGGGGCGCCCCGGTGCGGCCGAGGCGTTGAGGGTGGCCGCCTGGTCCTTGAGGCCCCCCGGTTTGGTGACCGACCCCACAAAGCTGATCAGTGCGGACACCCCGCTCGCACCGAGCGAGAGCCCCAGAACAAGCAGTGTCTCGTCCCGGAGAATCCATCGCGTCGGCCGCTCTCCAGGAAAAGAATCGGCCAGCGACCCCGCCTCCACCTGCACTCCCGCCTCCAGTTGTGTAATCCCGCCGCATCCCCATCTTCGCCCCGCTAGGGTCTCGAAAGAAGTTACGAAGATCGTGCGCGACAGGCCGTGGGGGACGGACGCCGTACGAGGCGTACCTCCCCCTTTTCTCCTGCCATACGGCCGTGCCGCGGCTCCAGGCTCACCGGCTCACCAGGGAGGGGCACCACCGTCATGGGACGTCACAGCTTGCCCGACGAGTACGGGGCGGGCGCGGCCGACCCCCGTCCACGCGCGCGCCGCCGCACGGTGGCCGTCGCGACCGTGCTGGTCCTCACGGTCGCCGCGGGCACGGCGGCCGCGGTCAATGGTGGCCTGCTCTCCTTCGCCTCGTCCTGTCAGGATGAGGCCGTGCGCCTCAAGATCGCCGCGTCGCCGGACCTGGCGCCCGCCCTGAGGGCCGCCGCCGAACACGCCCGCGACCGCAACATCACCTCCGACGGCCGTTGCATCGACGTCACGGTGACCGCCCGCGAGTCGTACAAGGTCGCCGACTCGCTGACGTCGGAAAAGGAGTCCGACGTCCAGGCCTGGGTACCGGACTCCGACCGGTGGGTGGACCAGGTCACCGGGGTGAGCAAGGCGACCCAGGTGACCAAGGCGGGCAACGCGGCGTCCTCGCCGGTCGGCGTCGCGATGGTCCCGTCGGCCGCGAAGTCTCTGGGGTGGCCCGACAAGACATACACCTGGACCGAGCTGGCCGGTGCCTCGATGCGGGACGATCAGCTGAGGCTCGGCGCGGCCGACCCGGCACGCAGCGCGACCGGCCTGCTCGCGCTGACCCAGCTCAGCACCGCCGCGGCCGGCACCAAGGGCGGCGACACCCAGGCGGCGGCCATGGCGAAGTCGCTCTCGCAGCGCACGTCCGACAGCGACAGCCAGGTCCTGGACACCCTCCCCCGCGACTCCTCCGGCACCGAGCAGGGCAACCCGAAGCGCAACCAGGCGCTCATCCTCTCCGAGCAGTCGGCGTTCGCCTACAACTCCTCGGCCGACCGCGGCGACAGACTCGACCTCTTCTACCCCAAGGACGGATCACCCCGGCTCGACTACCCGTTCGCGCTGGTCGACGAGGCGCGGCTGAGTACCGACGAGAGGCGCGCCGCGCTGCGGTTCATGACGCTGCTGGACGAGTCGGAGGGGCAAAAGATCCTGGAGCGGCACGGCTTCCGGACGGATGACGAGGACGTCTCCGCCGCGCTGGTCACCGAGGCCGGGGGCCGCTCCCCGCAGCCGTATGCGCGAGCCGCGGCCGAACCCGCCCCGGCAACGGCCCTCGACGAGGCGCTCGGCATGTGGACGATCACCGTCCAGAGCGCCCGGATCACCACGGTCGTCGACGCCTCCGGATCCATGTCGGAGCCGGTGCCGGGCACCGGCCGGTCCCGTATGGACGTCACCAGGGCCTCCCTGCTCCGAGCCCTCGCCACTTTCACCCCGGAGGACGAGATCGGGCTGTGGAGGTTCTCCACCCGCCTCGACGGCGACCGCGACTACCAGGTGCTGGTGCCGACCGAACGACTCGGCGACCGTGAGGGCACCGGCACCCAGCGGGACAAGCTGTCGGCGGCCTTCGGCGCCCTGGAGCCCGTCCCGGACGGGGCGACGGGCCTGTACGACACCACTCTGGCCGCCTACAAGGCGGCCACCTCCTCCTATGCGAAGGGGAAGTTCAACGCGCTGGTACTGCTGACCGACGGAGTCAACCAGGACCCGGGAAGCATCTCGCGGTCCGTCCTCGTCTCCCGATTGCAGCGGCTCACCGACCCGGAGCAGCCGGTGGCGCTGATCGCGATCGCCGTGGGTCCGGACGCCGACAAGGCGGAGGTCGAGGAAATCGCCAAGGCGACCGGCGGCTCCGGCCACCAGGTCAACGACCCCTCGCAGATCCACTCGGTGATGCTGAAGGCCATCGTGGAGGCAGGCAGCCCGGGGTGAGGCCCGACAAGCCGGAGCCAAGGCTGACGCCCGACCATGAGAGCCGAGCCCGAGGCCCGACCACGAGAACCAAGCCCGAGCCGGTGCCGCCCGGCTACCCGAGCGGCACCGGCTCCGGAAGCCCCACCGGCCAGGTGTGCACGGGCTCACCGAGGTGCATCAACTCGCCGTAGCGCCGGGTTGTGGCGGCCAGCGCCGCATCCCTCCCGAGCCCCTTCTCCAGGGCTTGGTGGAAGGTGGCCGCCTGCCAGGTGGCCCCGTTGACGCGCAGCCGGCAGCGCTCCTCGATCAAACCCAGGTAGAAGTCCCGGTCGGCGGGTTCGACGCCCCAGGCGTCCAGCCCCGCGGCGGCCAGCGGCAACAGCTCGTCACGGACCAGGTTCACCGCCTCGACCCACGTGGTGCCGCCATATCGACCACGCCGTGGCCACTCCAGGCGTGCGTCGATGCCGTGCCGGCACGCGGCGTCGAAATTGGCGGCGGCGGACGCGAACGACAGCCGTGTCCACACCGGCCGTGTCTCCTCCGCGAGCGCCCGGACGAGCCCGTAGTAGAAGGCCGCGTTGGCGATGACATCGTTGACGGTGGGGCCGGCGGGCAGGACGCGGTTCTCGACGCGCAGATGCGGGACGCCGTCGGCGACGCCGTATACGGGCCGGTTCCAGCGGTACACCGTGCCGTTGTGCAGCGAGAGTTCGGCGAGTTTGGGGACGCCTCCCTTGTCGAGGACCGCGAGCGGGTCCTCCTCGTCGCAGATGGGCAGCAAGGGCGGGAAGAAGCGCAGATTCTCCTCGAAGAGGTCGTACGCCGAGGAGATCCACCGCTCGCCGAACCAGGTACGCGGCCGCACCCCCTGGGCCTGCAGTTCCGGCGGTCGGGTGTCGGTGGACTGCAGGAACAGCGGTGGCCGCGACTCACGCCACAGCTCGTGCCCGAACAGGAAAGGCGAGTTGGCCCCGACGGCGACCTGCGCGGCGGCGACCGCCTGCGCCGCGTTCCACACATCCGCGAAGCGCGCCGGGGTGACCTGGAGGTGCAACTGCACGGAGGTGCAAGCGGCTTCGGGGGTGATGGACTTCGACGTACAGACCAGACGTTCCACACCCTCGATGTCGAGCGTGAAGTCCTCGCCGCGGGCAGCCACGATCTGGTCGTTGAGCAGGGTGTAGCGGTCGACGTCCGACAGATTCGAGGAGACCAGGTGGTCGCGGTCGAGTGTCGGCAGAATCCCGATCATCAGGATGCCGGCGTCGACTTCGGCTGCTTTTCGATGGGCATATGCGAGCGAGGTGCGCAGCTCCTCGGCCAGCCGGTCGAATACCCTTCCACCCAATCGATGTGGGGCTATGTTGACTTCCAGGTTGAACATGGCGAGTTCTGTTTGGAAATCTCGGCTCGCAATCCTTTCGAGTACTTGCGCATTCATCATTCTGGGCATGCCGTCGGATCCGGCGAGATTCAGCTCGATCTCCAAGCCCATGAGATTCTTGGGGCGATCGAACCGCTTCTCCTCCAGCAGCCGCTCCAGCCCCGTCAGACACCGCCGGAGCTTGCCGCGGTAACGCTGGCGATCGGACAGGTCGAGCTGCCCTGCCACGACCTTCTCCCCCATCGAAGCGTCCCTCCTCGAATGGGCAGGCCGATCCTCCGGCCCCTTCCGTCCCGGGGGATGATGCCCAGGCAACACGATCGATAACGCCCCGGACGGCTTCATCGACCGCTACGCTGGACATGCTGTCCGGAGGCACATTCACGAGGCATGCACCAGGGCGAAATTTCGGCCGGAAGCGATCTCGTGAAAAACGCCGACGAGAATCGGCCGACCGCTCCGACGAAGTATTCCGAGGTCACCTCCGCGCACCGGCACAGAATCGGGATGAACCTCTCGTTTCGCCGACCGAATACCGCCTTGCTCTTCATATTCAGGACGGCTAGACGAAACACCATCTGAACACGTGTCGTATAAACTCCGCGAACGAGGCAGAGAGTTGGCGCTCGCGGTCCTAGGTCCTGTCGTCAAGGTGACGTGCGGCAGGCGACACCCTGTCGGCAGATCCAGACCCCCCGCCCCTCGGACCCCGAGAGCTGACAGCGCCGTCCGCCCTCGCGCCACCATGCCTGTCGAATGAGAGGCGACCCACCATGCCGCTGCACGTACCCCCGGCTCCCGCGCCCGCCCTGCGCACCGTCCTCACGGCACTCGGTTCCCCCACCGCTGTCCGCGAGGCCCGTACTCCGTCCCTGCGCATGGCCCAGGGACCCGCCACCCCCGAACTCCCGCTGCCCGTACATGTCCTGGACCGAATCACACCGGCAGGCACGTCCACCGCCCGGCTCGCCGGATGGCGCTTCCTGATCCGCTGCGGCGACCGCGCGGTGGCCGCGGCCGACACCATGCTCACCCCCGACGGCTGGGCCTTCTCGCACTTCTTCGAAGGCCCGTACATCGCCGCCACCGAACGCGCCCTGCGCCAGGCCGAGAACATGAAGCAGTCGTACCAGCCACGTCTGTTGTCCGTTCCCGGGCTCTACATGCTCACCCTCTGGCTGCACGGCGACTGCGCCGCGGACGGCGCCACCGGCCACCCGGCCGCCACCGATCTCCTGGTGCCGCTCGCACCCGCCCCGCCCGGCATCGCCGCGCACCGCCCGCACCGCGTCGCCGAACTCCTCCCGGTCCTCACCCACCGCCTCACCTCCGCCCCACTGCTCAGCTCACCCGCGTAACCACCCGCGCGACCCCCCGTGCCCCGCCGCCGCCCCCTCGGCCGCGGGGCACGTCGCTCGTTCGGGCCCCAGCACGCTCGTACGAGGAAAAACGCGCCCGCGCCGCCACCGGACTAGCCCTATCCGACCACCTCTAACCACCCGAAGGGACAGCCCAGTTGGAATGAACCCTCCGCACGGGTGATGCGTCCTCAACCTGTGAGGAGCGCTCCTGCGAAATCCCTGCGGAACGAGTCCCGTAGGGCAACACTGGGTTCCAAACACACACCAACGGGGGGCGGCCATGAGTACTTCCAGCCGCGAAACAGACACCACAGCCTTCACTCACCTCACAACCCAGCGAAAGATCCCATCCATGTGCCAGCACCAGCCACTGTGTCCGTCAGCCGAATCCGCCGACCGGGAGTCCGCCCGTCTCGCGGCGCACCACCCGGAGCAGGGATGGAGCCTGCTGTGCAACGGCGTTCTGCTCTTCGAGGACACCGGTGAGCTCCTGCCGGACGGCCAGATCATCGCCCCGCACCGCCCACTGGGCAGCGAGCACGTGATGACAGCCGCCTGAGCCGCACAACCGGGTGGCTTTGACCGAGCCGCCCAGACATACGAGGGGCCGGCCCGGAGACATACTCTCCGAACCGGCCCCGACGCATGTCCAGGAGTGATGACCCGCTCGCTATCCCGAACTGCGGACCAGGATCCAGCGTTGGGTGGCGGCGCTCGCCTGCCCTCAGCGTGCTCGAACCAGCACGTTCTCTGTCCTCGTACGGCCCTACGATCGATCCAGCTCGCCTTGATCGAATCACGGCCACAGTGATCCCCAGGCGTATTACCATACCGATCGAAGTATCCGAACAGGGGAGCTGCCATGGCGGGGAGCGGTTCAGGAACCGGGCTTCTCGGGCGGCAGAACGAGTGCCAGGCCCTCGACGACCTCTTGGCAGGCGCCAGAGGCGGGCGCAGTGGGGTCTTGGTCCTGCGCGGTGAGGCAGGAATCGGGAAGACCGAGTTGTTGAAGTACCTCCTCGATCGCGCCACCGGATGCCGCATCGTCAGAACTGCCGGCGTCCAGTCCGAGATGGAGCTCTCCTACGCCGGCCTGCACCAGCTCTGCGCCCCACTGCTGGCCGGCCTCGACGGGCTTCCCGAACCTCAACGCGACGCGATCGGCACGGCGTTCGGGCTGCGTGGCGGCGATGCGCCCGACCGGTTCCTCGTGGGCCTGGCCACGCTGAGCCTCCTCGCGGACGCCGCAGGGAACCAGCCGCTGGTCTGCCTCATCGACGACGCACAGTGGCTCGATCGGGTGTCGGCACAGGCGCTGGAGTTCGTCGCGCGCCGGCTGCTCGCGGAATCGGTCGTGCTCGTCTTCGCCGTCCGCGAGCCCAGCGCCGGCGAGGCTCTTGGCAGCCTCCCCGAGCTAACCGTCACGGGACTGACCGAGCACGACTCCCGAACACTCCTCGACTCGGTCGTCACCGGGCCGCTCGACCAGCGGGTGCGCGACCGCATAGTCGCCGAGTCGCGCGGTAACCCGCTGGCCCTGCTCGAGCTGCCTCGTGGCATGACCGCAGCGGAGATGGTCGGCGGCTTCGGGCGTCCGGATGCACGGCCGTTGTCGAGCCAGATCGAGCAGGGATTCCTCCGCCGCATCCAGACGCTTCCGGCCGAGTCGCAACGCCTGCTGCTCACCGCAGCCGCCGAGCCGCTCGGCGACGTGACGTTGTTGAGGCGTGCGGCCGAGCGGCTGAGGATCGACATCGACGCCGCTGCGTCGCACGCCGACGCGGCGGAGCTGATCACACTCGGCACCCGGGTGCGGTTCCGGCACCCGCTGGTGCGTTCGGCGGCCTATCGCGCGGCAGGCCCGAACGACCGTCGAGAGGTGCACAAGGCACTGGCCGATGCGACCGATGCTCAGCTCGATCCCGATCGCCGGGCCTGGCATCTGGCACGCGCGACCTCGGACCATGACGAAACGGTGGCTGCCGAGCTGGAGCGCTCGGCGGGCCGGGCGCAGGCGCGTGGCGGCGTCGCGGCGGCGGCGGCGTTCCTGGACCGAGCTGCCGAGCTGACGCCCGATCCCGCACGACGTGCGCAGCGCGCGGTGGATGCCGCAGAAGCGAAGCTCCGCGCCGGTGCGTTCGAGCCGGCGGCCGCTCTCGTCGCCGCGGCGGAGGCTGGGCCCCTCGGCGAGCTCGAGCGCGCGCGGATCGATGTGTTGCATGCGCAGATCGCGTTCGCGCAAGGCCACTACAGTGTGGCTCCTCCGCTCCTGCTCGCTGCCGCTCGCCGGCTCGAGCAGCTCGACGTGGTGCTCGCTCGTGACACCTACTTGGAAGCGGTCTCGGCGGTCATCTTTACCGGCCGCCTGGCGCGCGGCCCAGGGTGGCGGGAGGCGGGCGAGGCGGCATGCGGGGCGCCGCCGTCGCAGCTGCTGCGCGCACCCGACATGCTGCTGGATGCCCTTGCCGCGCGTCTCACCGACGGCCGCGCGGTCTCGACGCCGATGATCGAGCGAGTCCTCCGGGCGTTCTGTGACGAGGACGTCTCCGTCCAGGACTCGCTGCGCTGGCTCTTGCTTGCCGGGATCCTCGCGGCGGATCTATGGGACCAGGAGCGCTGGCACATGGTCGCAGCCCGTCACGTGGCGATCGCCCGCGAGGCCGGCGCGCTCAGCGAGCTCCCTCTTGCGCTCGACTCGTCCGCCGTCGTGCACGTCTTCGCCGGCGAGCTGGCGACGGCGGCGTCGCTGATCGAGGAGGTGAGAACGGTGAGTGCGGCGATCGGGAGCAACCAGCCGCCCTTCGGGGCGCTCGCATCGGCTGCCTTTCGTGGTCGCGAGCGCGAGGCACGCACGCTGATCGACGCCACGATCAGCGAGTCCGTGCCGCGCGGCCAGGGGCTCGGAGTCACCGTCGCGCACTACTACCACGCGGTGCTCTGCAACAGCCTCGCCCAGTACGAGGACGCTCTGGCCGCGGCCCAGGCGGCAGCCGCCCACCAGTGGGAGTTCGGCGCGCCGCAATGGGGCTTGGCCGAGCTGGTCGAGGCGGCCGTACGTGGCGGCGCGCCCGAGCTGGCGCCCGACGCGATCGAGCAGCTCTCGGAGGCGACACGAGCCAGCGGCACCGACTGGGCGCTCGGCATCGAGGCGCGCTCGCGCGCGCTCCTGAGCGAGGGGGACGCCGCGGAGCAGCTCTACCGTGAGGCGATCGACCGCCTCGCCCGGACCCGTGTCCGCGTGGAGCTGGCCCGCGCACACCTCTTGTACGGCGAGTGGCTGCGCCGCGAGAACCGCCGCGTCGACGCCCGTGCCCAACTGGGCGTCGCACACGAGATGTTCAGCAAGATCGAGGCCGAGGCGTTCGCCGAACGCGCGCGAATCGAGCTGCAGGCCACGGGAGCCAAGGTTCGCAAATATACCGTCGCGACACACACGGACCTCACCCGTCAGGAAGCGCAGATCGCTCGTCTCGCCGGCGAAGGGCTCACGAACCCCGAGATCGGCGCCCGGTTGTTCCTCAGCCCTCACACCGTCGAGTGGCACCTCCGCAAGGTGTTCTCGAAGCTCGGCATCTCCTCCCGCAAGGAGATCCGCGCCATACATCTCGGAGGCGAGGCGACATCAGCGTAGGCGGGGGGCTGTGGTGGATGGCCGGTCGGAGAGTGCGCTGCGGAGTTGTCTGCGGGAGGTGATGCCGAGTTTGGCGAACACTTTCCGCAGGTGCCACTCGACGGTGTGAGGGCTGATGAACAGTTGCGCGCCGATCTCTCGGTTCGTCAGTCCGTCCCGAGCGAGGCGGGCGATCTGCGCTTGCTGGGCGGTGAGCGCGGTCGGGGTGGCAGCCGTGCGCTTGGCCAACGTTTCGCCGGTGGCCCGCAACTCTCGGCTTGTGCGTTCGGTGAACGCGCCGGCGCCGAACCCGGTGAACATCTCGTAGGCGGTCCGTAGCTGGTCGCGCGCGTCGACGCGACGGTTCTCCCGGCGCAGCCATTCCCCGTACAGCAGATGTGCACGGGCGAGTTCCACGCGGATGCGGGTGCGGTCGAGCCGCTCGATCGCCTCGCGGTAGAGCCGCTCCGCGGCGTCGCCCTCGCTGAGCAGAGCACGCGAGCGCGCCTGGATACCCAGCGCCCAGTCCGTGCCGGTGGCGTCGGTCATCTCGACCAGCCGGGCCAGAGCGGCAACGGCCGCATCGCGATTGCCGCTACGTACCCCCGCCTCCACCGACTCGTCGAGATACCAACCGAACATGCCCAGGTCTTCGTATTCACACGCCCGTTGGGCATGGTCGAGGGCGACGTCGTACCGCGCCAGACCGTTGTAAAGCACAGCGGTGGCGTAGCCGGCCAGTCCCAGGGCCCGTCCCTCACCCTTGGCGGTCGCGGTCCGGATAGCGGCGTCGATCGACTTCATTGCCTGGCGCTCATCGTCACGCCATGCCACGAGCATGAGTGATGCGTAACCTTGCGGGGCGTTGCCCGTCGCTCTGGCGATCGCGTCCGCTTCGTCGATCAGGGCCGACGCGGTGGCGAACTCGCCGGCCTGCAGATGTACAACCGCACGATGGGCAAGCGCGAAGGGAAGGACGGCGAGCGCGCCGGCATTGCGGGCCAGTCGGACCGCACGGCTTGACAGCTCGTGCCATGCCTCGTCGTCCCACAGTTCCGGTCCGACGAGTTCGGGTGCGACCGGGCACGCCAACCAGAGCTGGCGCGTGGCGTCGCCCTGATTGCCCCAATCATCGGCCTGGAATGCCCGGAGGGCCCTCTGGAGCGGTTTCACACTCGCTGCGTAGCCCGCCGTGAAGCGGGTCGACACCCCGTCCAGCAGGAGATCCGTCTGCCCCGGCAGGCTGGGTCCGCGGGGCGCGGCGTGGGCAGCCTCAGCGGCATCCCGGACCGTCTTTCCGTCGAGTCGGCCCGCGAAGATCGCCGCGGCGAGCGCCTCGAGATACGTCGCGCGGGCCAGCGCTGCGTCATGGGGTTCAAGATGTTTGGCTGCGTCGAGGAAGAGGGGCGTGGCCTCACCGCTTCGGCTGCGGGTGAAGACGATGTGCGCGTGCAGCCGCGCCAGCCGGGCACGATCGAACTCATCCAGCGGCCCCAACTCCGCAGCCATCGCCAGCTGATACGCCGCCTCGGGCGCCGCCGCTTCGAACTTCGCCTGGGCAGCCGCCAGTGATCGTGTGCAACGGAGAGCAGGGTCGGGCGTCAGCTCCATCGCACGCTCGAGGAAAGCTGCCGCCGCCGCGACGCCGCCACGCGCCCGCGCCCGGTCGGCCGAGGCACCAACTCAACGGCCACCGCCTCATCAGGGACCACCGTCGCATGGGCACGATGCCACGCCCGGCGATCAGGATCCGAGTCCGCGTCGACGACCTCGGCCAGCACGCGGTGAGCCTCTTTCCGGTCGGACAGGGCCGCCGCGCGGTAGGACGCCGAGCGCACCAGCGGATGGCGAAAACGCACGCGCGTGCCCAGCTCGAGCAATCCCGCTGCCAGGGCCGGGGACGCCGCGTCCATTCCGATCCCCAGTCTCTCCGCCGCGCGTCTCAGCAAGGTGACGTCCCCGACCGGATCGGCAGCGGCGATCAGCAACAGTCGCTGCGTCGCCGGTGGTAGTGACTGGACCCGGCTGAGGAAGCTCTGCTCGATCTGGCTCGCCACCGGCTGCGCGTCCGGCCGGGCGAACCCGCCGGCCAGGTCGGCCACCGTCGACCCGCGCGGCAGCTCCGAAAGGGCGAGAGGGTTCCCTCGTGCTTCGGCGAGAATCCTGCTCCGGATGCGCTCGTCGATCCACCCGAGGGTCACCGAGTCCAACAGCGAACGAGCATCATGCTCATTCAAGCCGCGCACACTCAGTTCGGGAAGCCCTTCGAAGGCGGGCTCGTCGTCCTCCGACGCCCGCACCGCGAAAACAAATCCGACCGACTCCGCCATGAGGCGTCGCGCCACAAAACCAAGAACCTGTGCCGACGCGCGATCGAGCCATTGCGCATCGTCGACCAGGCAGATCAACGGCCGCTCCTCGGCTACGACAGCCAAGTGGCTGAGTACCGCCTGGCCAAGCAGAAACCTGTTCGGCGATGCGCCACTGGAAAGGCCCAACGCGATGCCGAGCGCGTCGCGTTGCGGGCCGGGCAGGTGATCGATGTCCTCGAGCAAAGGTCCACAGAGCTGGTGCAACCCGGCGAACGGAAGCTCCATCTCGGTCTCGGTGCTACCGGCTCGAGCTACCCGACAGTCGACCACGCTCTCCGCGAGATGATCCAGCAGAGCGGTCTTGCCGATACCTGCCTCGCCGCGTAGCACGAGAGCGGCGCTCTGGCCGGCTCGTACACTCGCCGCGAGCTGATCAAGTGCAGCACACTCCTTGCTCCGGCCAAGCACCCGTACACCACCAACTCCCCGCCCCAGGCGCAACCTGCGTTGATCGTACGCCTCTCAACAAGCGCATACCTCTCAACCCACTTCAATCTGGGGCTCCAGGGGGTTGTCGTGGTCAGGAGCTGGCAGGGTGAGCGAGGGCTGACGACGAACGGGCGGGGCGGCATCTTCGCCGCCCCGCCCTGTCGAGTGTCGAGTGCGCCGGTCAGCGGACCGTTCGCGCCCCTGCTCAACAGGTCGCAGCAGGCCCTGCTGGAACGCGGCATGCTGCCCTACCTGCGCCGACAGAGGCGGAATCGACCCGGATTCGACCCCACGCCCTCACGCCCTCACGCACCCGGCTGACCTGCACAAACGAGGACACACGGCAATCAAGCGGTGTACTCTTCGTAGGCGTCCAACGGCGGGCAGGAACAGACCAGATTCCGGTCGCCGTACGCCTGGTCGATGCGGCGCACCGGCGGCCAGTACTTGTCCGCGGCCGAGACGCCGGCCGGGAAGACGGCCTCCTCACGGGTGTACGCGTGCTCCCACGCCCCGCCGAGCGAGGCGGCGGTGTGCGGCGCGTTCCGCAGCGGGTTGTCGTCCGCCGCCCACTCGCCCGAGCCGACCTTCTCGATCTCCGCACGGATGGCGATCATGGCCTCGCAGAACCGGTCCAGCTCGATCAGGTCCTCGGACTCGGTCGGCTCGATCATCAGCGTGCCCGCGACCGGGAAGGACATGGTCGGCGCGTGGAAGCCGTAGTCGATCAGTCGCTTGGCGATGTCGTCGACGCTCACGCCGGTCGCCTTGGTGAGCGGACGCAGGTCGATGATGCACTCGTGGGCGACAAGCCCGCCCGGACCGGTGTAGAGCACCGGGTAGTGCGGCTCGAGACGCTTGGCGACGTAGTTGGCGCTGAGGACCGCCACCTGCGTGGCGCGCTTGAGCCCCTCACCGCCCATGAGCCGGACGTACGCCCACGAGATGGGCAGGATGCCGGCGGAGCCCCAGGGAGCGGCCGAGATCGGGCCGACACCGGTCTCCGGACCGGCCGCGGGCTGCAGCGGGTGATTCGGCAGGTACGGCGCCAGGTGCGCGCGCACACCGACCGGGCCGACGCCCGGACCGCCGCCGCCGTGCGGGATGCAGAACGTCTTGTGCAGGTTGAGGTGCGAGACGTCACCGCCGAAGTGGCCCGGCTTGGCAAGCCCCACCAAGGCGTTGAGGTTGGCGCCGTCGACGTACACCTGACCGCCGGCCTCGTGCACCTGCGCACAGATATCGGCGACATGCTCCTCGAACACACCGTGCGTGGAGGGGTACGTGATCATCAGTACCGCCAGCTCGTCGCGGTACTGCTCGATCTTGGCGCGCAGGTCCTCGACGTCGACCTCGCCGTCCTCGGCGGTCTTCACGACGACGACCTTCATACCGGCCATCACGGCGCTCGCGGCGTTGGTGCCGTGCGCGGAGGACGGGATCAAACAGACGGTGCGCTGCTCGTCGCCGTTGGCCCGGTGGTAGCCGCGTACGGCCAACAGCCCCGCAAGCTCGCCCTGCGAACCGGCGTTGGGCTGCAACGACACATTGTCGTACCCGGTGACCTCGGCGAGCCGCTCCTCGAGCTCACGGATGAGCGTGAGATAGCCCTGCGCCTGCTCGGCGGGCACGAAGGGGTGCAGCTGGCCGAACTCGGGCCAGGTGACCGGCTCCATCTCCGTCGTCGCGTTGAGCTTCATGGTGCAGGAGCCCAGCGGGATCATGCCGCGGTCCAGCGCGTAGTCGCGGTCGGAGAGCTTGCGCAGGTAGCGCAGCATGGCGGTCTCGGAGCGGTACTGGTGGAACACCGGGTGCGCAAGGAACTCGTCGCTGCGCAGCAACTCGGCGGGAAGCGTCTCCTGCGTGGTGAAGTCCAGCGCTTCGATGTCGCCGGCGACACCGAACGCCGTCCAGACGGCGCCCAGTTGCTTACGGGTCGTCGTCTCGTCGCAGGCGATCGACACCTGGTCGGCGTCGACGAGGTGGAGATTGACCCCCTGGTTGCGCGCGCCGGCCACGATCTGAGCGGCCCGGCCCGGCACCCGTACGGTCAGCGTGTCGAAGTAGGCGCCGTGCACGACCTCGACGCCGCCCGCCCTCAGACCCTCGGCGAGGATCGTGGCGTAGCGGTGTGTACGACGGGCGATCGTCCGCAGGCCCTCGGGACCGTGGTAGACGGCGTACATGCCCGCCATCACCGCGAGCAGCACCTGTGCCGTACAGATGTTGCTGGTCGCCTTCTCGCGGCGGATGTGCTGCTCCCGCGTCTGCAGGGCGAGCCGGTACGCCTTGTGCCCATCGGCGTCGACGGAGACACCCACGAGTCGGCCGGGCAGGCTCCGCGCGAACTTCTCGCGCACCGCCATGTATCCGGCGTGCGGCCCGCCGAAGCCCATCGGCACACCGAAGCGCTGCGTCGTACCGATCGCGATGTCGGCGTCGAGCTCGCCGGGTGAGGTGAGCAGGGTCAGGGCGAGCAGATCGGCGGCGACGGTGACGACCGCGCCGAGCTCGTGCGCCCGCTCGATGACGGGCTTGAGGTCGCGTACGACACCGGAGGCGCCCGGGTACTGGATCAACACGCCGTTGATCTCGCGCTCGGCGATCTCGGCCGGGATGCCCTCGCTGAGGTCGGCGACGACGACCTCGACACCGGTCGGCTCGGCGCGGGTCTCGATGACGGCGATGGTCTGCGGCAGGGCGTCCGCGTCGACCAGGAAGAGACCCTTCTTGTTCTTGCCCATGCGTCGGGACAGCGCCATCGCCTCGGCGGCCGCGGTGCCCTCGTCGAGCAGCGAGGCGCCTGAGGTCGGCAGCCCGGTCAGCTCGGCGACCACGGTCTGGAAGTTGAGCAGCGCCTCCAGCCGGCCCTGCGAGATCTCCGGTTGGTACGGCGTGTACGCGGTGTACCAGGCCGGGTTCTCCATGACATTGCGCAGGATCACCGGCGGCGTGAACGTGCCGTAGTAACCGAGGCCGATCATCGAGTCGAGCACCTGGTTGCGGTCCGCGAGGGAGCGCAGCTCGGCCAGCACCTCGGCCTCGGTGCGCGCGCCCGGCAGCTCCAGCGCCTCGGCGTTCTTGATGACGTCCGGCACCGCGGCGGCCGTCAGCTCGTCGAGCGAGCCGTAGCCGACCTGCGCGAGCATCTTGGCCCGTGCCTCGGAGTCGGGCCCGATGTGGCGCTGCTCGAAGGGGATTCCCTGTTCGAGCTGGGAGAGCGGAATGCGATGGGCGGTCATTGCGGAGGCCTCCTGGTCTGACGCGACCTTCGAGGGGCACCACGGCGTGGGTGCCCCGACGGCCTCCCCCTCTGTCATCTCAACCTGAGAGCTTCACCGGCCCGTCCACTCGCTGACGACCCGGCTTTCACCGTCGGTGAGAGCGGAAGCCGTCGGCCCCGCCCTGCTTTCCAGAGTGACCTCGTCCGTGCGGTACGTGGGCCTGAGAGATTCCGGGGAGGATTTGCTCCTTCGGCGCCTCCGATGGTGTCTGGAGGACTCTCCCGCACGGGGTCAGCAGCCGCTTGTCAGCCTACCAGCGAGGACAACGCGCGGGCCTTCGAGTGGCCACCTTCCTGAATGTGCTCTTTTGTAGTGCTTACGGATGAGTTGCGACCAAGTGGAGGGCCCGTGCAGACCGACATCGATCCGCGCAACCTGATCGGCCGCAAGGCGCTCGACCGCAACGGCACCAAGATCGGCACCGTCGACGAGGTCTATCTCGACGACGCGACCGGCGTCCCGGAGTGGGCGGCCATACGCACGGGCCTGTTCAGCAGGGACGCCTTCGTGCCCCTGGAGCCCAGCGAGCTCGTCGAGGGCACCCTGCGTGTCCCCTTCGACCGCGCCTTGATCAAGGACGCCCCCGACTTCGGCGTCGGCCGCCACCTCTCCCCCGAACAGGAACTCCAGCTCTACCACCACTACGGCCTGGACGTGACCCCGCCGTCTCCGCCCCCTGACCACGACTTCGGTCATTTGGCGGGCACGGACGAGCCTTGACTCAACAGCTTGGGCCCCGCCGACACATCCCTTAAAGGGCGCGGGGCTCTGACCTCATGCGGCTCCGCCGCGTAAGCGCGCTCAGCCACGATCAACCCGCGGCGCCGAACCGACCTCACCCCCCACGGCTATCGCAAACCGCCGCCACCAGCGGCAACGGATCCGCCAACTCCAACGCCGAATCATCCGTACGAAACGTCCGCACCCGCCCCGGCTCGGAGTACGGCGTCTCGAACCGCACAGTCACCCGCCCCAGCCCACTCCCCTGCACCCACCCGTGCCCATACTCGGCGTGCCGTACATCGTGACCCGCCGGCCACCGCCGCTCGGCAGGCGGCACAGGCTCGCCGGCCGACTCCACCCCCATCTCCTCATCGGGATGTTCCTGCGCCGTCTCCGGCTCCTCCGCGGCGGCCTGCGCGCGGGCCTGGGCAAAGAGGTCCTCCTGCGTGTAGTCGGCGAGCCCGGACACGCCGACCCCCAGCAGTCGTACGCCCCCGGTCGTGTCCACAGCTTCCAGGAGCCGCGCGGCAGCCTCCCGCACGACCGTCGGGTCGTCCGTGGGCCCCCGCAGCGTCTCGGACCGGGTCAGCGTCGAAAAGTCGTACCGGCGCACCTTCAGGACGATGGTCCGCCCCGACAGCCCTGCCCCGCGCAGCCGCTGCACGCACCGGTCGGCAAGCCGCTGCACCTCAAGACCGACCCGCACGCGGTCGTGGATGTCCACGTCGTACGTGTCCTCCACCGACACCGACTTGGTCTCCCGCTCGGCCACCACGGGCCGCTCGTCGTGCGCCAGCGCCATCGCGTACAGCGCGTGTCCGTGAGCCTTACCCAGCAGCCGTACGAGCTCGTCCTCGCCCGCCTCGGCGATCTCCTCGACCGTGGTGATCCCGGCCCGGCGAAGATGGTCCCCGGTCGCGGGCCCGACACCCGGCAGCGTCCGCACGGACATCGGCCCCAGCAGCGCGCGCTCCGTCCCCGGCTCTATCACCACCAGCCCGTCGGGCTTGGCCTGCTCCGAGGCGATCTTGGCGAGCATCTTGGAAGCGGCAAGCCCCACCGATCCCGTCAGCCCCGTGACGGCCCGGATGTCCGCACGCAGCTTCGCCCCGGCCAACCGCGCCGAGACCTCGTCCCAGGCCGCTCCCCCGGCCTCCAGATCCACGAACGCCTCATCCAGGCTCAGCGGCTCCACCAGCGGCGACAGCGCCCCCAGCAGCCGCATCACCTGCTCGCTGATCTCCCGGTAGATCCCGAAGCGCGGCACGAGATACGCGGCGTTCGGCGCCAGGCGCCGCGCCTGGGCCATAGGCATCGCCGAGTGCACCCCGAAGACCCTTGCCTCGTACGAGGCCGTGGCCACCACACCACGCGGTCCGAGACCGCCCACGACCACCGCTTTCCCACGCAGGCTCGGCTTGGATGCCTGCTCCGCCGAGGCGAAGAAGGCGTCCATATCGAGATGCAGGATCGTGGGCGCGGTTCTCACATCTCCGATGCTGCCCTACGCCACTGACAATGCCCCGGCACGGCCCGCTCCCCGTACGACACGGTCCCCCTTGTCGTGCCCGCCGCGGTACAGCGCCACCGGGCCTCAGACGGCCCGATTGCGCCGTCGCGCCAGCTCGTCCGCAGGGTTGTGCCCGACAAGCGTCTCGCCCGTGTCCACACGCTCACCGTGCAACTGCGAAAGCGCGCTCTCGACGTCCCGCCACACCACGCCCACGGCGATCCCGAAGATGCCCTGACCGCCCTGGAGCAGGGCATGGACCTCGTCGGGCGAGGAACACTCGTAGACGGTGGCGCCATCGCTCATGAGCGTCATCCGCTCCAGGTCCCGGAAACCGCGCTCCCTGATGTGCTGCACCGTGGTGCGAATGTTCTGGAGCGACACTCCCGTGTCGAGGAACCGCTTCACGATCTTCAGTACGACAACGTCCCGGAAGCTGTAAAGCCGCTGAGTCCCCGACCCGTGGGCGGGCCGCACGCTCGGTTCGACCAGACCGGTCCTGGCCCAGTAGTCCAGCTGTCGATAGGTGATGCCCGCGGCGGCACACGCCGTGGGACCGCGGTAACCGATCTCCTCGGCAGCCGCCCCTCCCTCGCCCGGCACCGCCGTCGGCCGCTGCGGAACGTGATCGGCCGCGCTGCCGTAAAGCGGGTACGGGCCACTCTCCCCCAGACTGCGTCCGGGGGCACCCCCAGCCGTACCGTCGCCGCTGCTTCTCACGCCGACCTCCGTCCTTGACCTGCCTTCTCGACGGTAGGCAGTCACCAGGGGTGCGTCAACGATCGCCACACTCGGCACGCCGAGTGATAATCACCCTAGGAGTGGTTTCCCGTGCCCCACCGCGGGGAAAGGCTAGCCGAATGCTCTTGGAGTGGACCGCAGCGCGCCACACTGGCCGCCGGCAATTGCCACCCGGAGCCTCTGCCGCTCCAGGGCGTCACCGGCCGTTGGTCCCGGCTCTCACTGGCTGTTGGTACCGAAGTCCTCGGGCGAGATCTGGTCGAGGAACTCGCGGAACTTCTCCACCTCGTCCTCCTGCTCGTCCGGGATCGCGATGCCGGCGTCGTCGAGCACTCCGTCACTGCCGTAGATCGGCGTCCCGGTGCGCAGGGCCAGCGCTATGGCATCGGACGGCCGCGCACTGACCTCGACCCCGCTGGCGAACACCAGCTCCGCGTAGAAGACACCCTCACGCAGGTCCGTGATGCGTACCTCGGTGAGCTCCTGGCCAACGGCCTCCAGCACGTCCTTGAACAGGTCGTGGGTCAGCGGTCGCGCGGGGGCCATGCCCTGCTGGGCGAAGGCGATCGCCGTCGCCTCCCCCGGTCCGATCCAGATGGGGAGGTAACGGTCGCCTCCCACTTCACGCAGAAGCACGATCGGTTGGTTGGAGGGCATTTCGACCCGGACACCTACGACATCGAGCTCGTTCACACAGTAACCCTAGGCCGTGCCCGGGACGTTTGGGTAGTCGGGCACAGAACGGGTGGGCGATCCGGACAGCCATCGGGCGCTCCCGGTCAGGGCAGCCGGACGCCCAGAGCCGTCTGCACCAGCGCGGCGTGCAGCTTCACCGTGAGCCCCGCCAGTTCCTTCGTACGGGCTTCTGCATGCGCCCGGGTCTGCGGATTGCGGTGGCGCCTCAGCGGGGCCACCACCTGGTCCACGAGCCCCGCGTCCCGCTCGGCCGCGGCCTTCATCGCACGCAGATGGCGCGGCTCGATCCCGAACCGCCCCAGTTCCACGACCAGCGCGGCGACGGTCACCGCCTCGGCGTCGAACGCCCCGTCCGGCAGCGGGGCGACGATCCCGTACGACTCCCACTCCTGAAGCTCCTGCTCACCGATCTCGGCGGCGGCCAGCAGCTCTGCGCGGCCCACCCGGGCCACCGAGGGCGTCTCGGGCTCGTCCAGCAGCTCCCCGTCGCCCGCGTCGCGCTGGCGGCCCAGAGATGGCAGCCGGACCGCCTCGCCACGCGCCAGGGCGTCCAAGTGCTCCCGGATCACCTTCAGCGGCAGATAGTGGTCCCGCTGCATCCTCAGTACCTGGCCGAGCCGCTCGACGTCCTCCGCACTGAACTTGCGATACCCCGAGGGGGTTCGCTGCGGCTCGATGAGCCCCTCCGACTCCAGAAACCGGATCTTGGAGATCGTGACTTCGGGAAACTCGTCGCGCAGCACGTTCAGCACCGTGCCGATACTCATCAGCCCACTGTCCGCTGCGGCGGTACCGCTGCCGGCACCGCCGCTCGGTGTTCGAAGCATGGACATTCCCTGAGGGTCCCCCCGGACGGAGTCTGGGGGAGGGTCAGATACCCCGCTGGCTCGCGTAGAAGACCAGCCGGTACTTACCGATCTGCACCTCATCACCGTTCGACAACGGGACCGAGTCGATCCGCTCCCGGTTGACATACGTACCGTTCAGGCTGCCCACGTCGGCGACCGTGAACGATCCGTCCGCGGCGCGGCGGAACTCCACGTGGCGGCGCGACACGGTCACGTCGTCCAGGAAGATGTCGCTCTGCGGATGACGCCCGGCCGTGGTCAGCTCACTGTCCAGCAGGAAGCGGCTGCCCGAGTTCGGACCGCGACGCACCACCAGGAGCGCCGAGCCGAGCGGCAGCGCGTCCACGGCCGCCTGCGCCTCCGGCGAGAGCGTCGGCATCTGCGTCTGGCCGGTGACCTCGGCGTCATAGGCCTCGAGGCCCGAAATGGAGATCGTGGACGTCGTCTCGGAGGGGCGCTCCGGAACAGCCCCGGCCCGCAGCGGCGCACCGCAGTTGGAGCAGAACCGGCTGTTCTCCGCGTTACGGTTCCCGCACCTCGTACACACCAGGGCCGACATGGACGGATCCTCCTGCCGCGGCTGCCCTCCAGGGGCATGGGACGCGTGCGGATCGGAGGCGAACCCTCCACCCGCACTTGAGGGTGACGGATCCCCGAAACCTATGCGGCCGGACTGGGCAGGGTCAACAGACGGCGCGCCCTGACCACCGGAAATGTCACCGCCCGGACCACCGATCTGATCCCGGAACAGCGGACGGTCGCCGCTCTGACCCTCGTCTCCATGGCGCGGTGCACGGTGCCGAGCGGTGGCGTTGTCGCCGCCCTCTCGTGCGCTCTTGCCGAACAACTTCGCAAACAACTTCACGGGCGATTCCCCTTGACCGAAACAGACCCGCCCGTGGGGCAGGACGAACCCTGATTGAACACACCGGTCGACCCGGACATCCTCACAACGTCCGTATCCACCTGACAGTTTCCACCACGCACCACCCATTCGGTGCGCCGACCCCCCGCAACCTCTTGCCCTCGCAGCGCGGCCCCCATGCACCCCCGGCTCACTGGGAGGACGACCGAGCGTAGTCAGGCCGCTCCGCAGCTCGCAAGGCGTCCACAACGATCTTCGTCGCACGCTCGACCGTGACGGTGGCCTGCTCCTTCTCTAGAGTCTGCACCACGCCTCCGGGGATGTTGAGCGCCGGCTCGAGGTCCTGCGGCTTGCCGATGACCTTGAAACGATAAGGCTGGGTGATCTTGTTCCCATCCACGCTCACTCCCTTGCCGGAGTCGGTCAGATAGGTGTTGGCGACGACCCGTACGCCGTTCACCTGGATCGCCTCGGCGCCGGCCGCGCGCAGTTCCTGGATCGCGTCGAGCAGCATGTCCGCCTTGACCGTCCCCTTCGTATCAGTGATCGTCAACGTGATGCCCGGTCCCTGCGCCGCCACCGTGCCCGCCAGAATGCCGAGTTGCTTCTCCTTCTCGACGGTCTGCTTGCGGGCCTCCTCGGCCTGGTCCGAGCTGTTCTCCAGCTCCGTGCGCTGATCTTCGAGACCCTGCTTCTCGTCTTCAAGACGCTGCGTACGGTTGTCGAGTTCATCGAGGATGCGTACGAGATCTTCTTGACGCGCGCCGCGCAGGGCACTGCCGCTGTCGCTGTTGGAGGCCACCTGGACGGCGAGGCCGAAGCCGAGCCCGAACAGCAGCAGCGCGACGATGAGTTGGGCGCGCGTCACCCGCGGCGGCCACAGCCCCTTGACGAGCCGCTGCCGGCCGCTCAGCGACGGCTCAGCCTTTTCCTCGTGCTGTTCCGGCCCGGAACTCCCGGGAGCCGCGGCCGGAACCTCTTCGGGAAGTTCTTTGCGCAGCCGGTTCTCGAGAGTCTCGCCCTCGTTGCTCATCGGCCTCACGCCCGGAACACGTGACGACGGATCGCCGCGGCATTGGAGAAGATGCGGATACCGAGGACAACCACGACGCCGGTGGAGAGCTGCGCACCCACGCCCAACTTGTCGCCCAGGAAGACGATCAGCGCGGCCACGACCACGTTCGACAGGAACGAGACCACGAAGACCTTGTCGTCGAAGATGCCGTCGAGCATGGCACGCAGGCCTCCGAACACGGCGTCGAGCGCCGCCACGACGGCAATCGGCAGGTAAGGCTCGACAACCGCCGGAACCTCGGGCCGGACCAACAATCCAGCCACGACTCCCACGACGAGGCCCAGTACGGCGATCACGATGTGCCCTTCTCTGTGCTCGGCTGTGCTGTACGTACGATCACACTCGGTGCGGCGGACAACCGGACGTCGCCCTCGCCGGAAATGCTGGCCCGGATGCCATAGTTCTCCTGCAGGGCATGCAGATACAGGCCATCGGCACTGTTCTGGAACCGGGTGCTGAGCCGTTCGCCGTCCCCCACCGCAAGCACCGTGTAGGGCGGCACCAGCGGCTTGTTGTCGACCAGTATCGCGTCACCCGCGGCCCTGATCGCCGACAGCGCTGTCAGTCGCTGTCCGTTGATCGAGACGGCCTCCGCACCGGACTCCCAGAGCCCGTTGACGACGCGCTGCATGTCACGGTCGCGAACGCGTCCGGTATCGGAGAACCCCGACGTCTCCCGCGGATCACCGTCGCCGCCCCCACTGGCTGCCTTGGCGTCGTTCACGACAAGTTTCACACCGGGGCCGTGCACCGCGGTGGCACCCGACAGGATGCCCACCAGGTCGGCCTGGTCGCCGCCCCCCTGCTTCTTCAATGCCTCACGCTGCCGGGCGCTCACATCGGCGCGCAGCGTGTCGACAGTGTCCTCCAGCTTGTCGGCGGAAGCAGTCTCACGCTCGATGCGGTCGATGAGCTCCTGACGCTCCTTGGCGACGACAGGGGCCGCTATACGTGCGTTCGCCGCCCCCACGGTCACGACCAGTGCCGCGAGGACAAGACCGGCGGCGAGCCCGAGCTTCGCCCGCACCGTTTTCGGCATGCCACCGGCGCCCTCGGCCGTCTTGCGGGCGGCCGCCTCGGCGTACCCGTCGTCGAGGCTGTGATCCATGACATTGGTGAGCAGCGACATGGAGGCGTCCGGGCGCGAGGGGCGCGGAGGTGTCCTCCGAACGGGGGGCTGCTGCGGCATGCCGCACATCGTCGCATGTCGCGGGCGCTACCTCCGAATGGCCCCACCGGCGTGCCGGACAGGCCCCCTTGGGGGCACTTGTCCGGCACCCGCGTGTGCTACCGCCCGGCACTGTCCACGACGGCCGCCCACTCATCGAGCAGGGCTTCCGCGGACGCGTCGTCAGGGCCTTCGGCCCACAGGTGCGTCACCGCCTCGGCAGGGTCGGGCAGCACCATCACCCAACGCCCGTCGGCCTCCACGACCCGTACGCCGTCGGTCGTGTCGACAAATCGGTCTCCGGCCGCCTCCACGACTCGGCGCATCACCAGCCCCTTGACGGCCCAGGGCGTGGCGAGATCACGCTTCAGGACGTGCGCCCGGGGAATCCGTGCATCGATCTGGCTGAGCGTGAGCTGCGTCCGCGCCACCAGCCCGATCAGTCGTACGAACGCCGCCGCACCGTCGAAGACGCCGCTGAACTCCGGAATGATGAATCCGCCGCGCCCGTCACCGCCGAAGATCGTCGACTCGTCGCGCCCGACCCGCGTCAGATCGTCCGGCGAGGTGGTCGTCCACTCCACCTGCGTCCCGTGATAAGCCGCTACCTGCTCGGCGATCCGCGTGGTGGTGACCGGCAGCGCCACCCGCCCGCTGCGCCGCTCCGCGGCCACCAGGTCGAGCAGGACCAGCAGAGCCCGGTCGTCCTCGACGATCCGCCCCTTCTCGTCGACGAGCGAGAGGCGCTCACCCACCGGGTCGAAACGCACCCCGAAGGCGGCCCGCGCGGACGCGACGATCTCGCCGAGCCTCACCAGACCGGCCCGCCGCGTGTCCGCCGTCTCCGTCGGCCTGGACTCGTCGAGACCGGGATTGATGGTGAGCGAATCAACACCGAGCTTGCCCAACAGGCTGGGCAGCACCAGCCCTGCACTGCCGTTCGAGGCGTCCACGACCACCTTCAGCCCGGATTCGGCAATCCCGGTGGTGTCGACATTCCTCAGCAGCGACCCGGTGTACGAGTCGAAGACGCTGGCCGGGAAGTGCAGATCCCCGATCTCACCCGGAAACGCGCGCCGGTACTCCTGTCGCGCGAACACCCGGTCCAGCTTCCGCTGACCTCCTTGCGACAGATCCGCGCCCTGCCCGTCGAAGAACATGATGTCGACGGAATCCGGCACTCCGGGCGTCGTCCGGATCATGATCCCGCCCGCGCTGCCCCTGGCGGTCTGCTGCCTGGCCACCGGCAGCGGTACGTTCTCCAGGTCGCGTACCTCGATGGCGCTGGCCTGCAGCGCCGAGATGACCGCTCGCTTCAGCGCGCGAGCTCCTCGGGAGTGGTCGCGGGCCGTGGTGACGGTGGAGCCCTTCTTGAGTGTCGTCGCGTACGCCCCCGCGAGGCGCACGGCGAGCTCCGGGGTGATCTCCACGTTCAGAATTCCCGTAACACCACGCGCGCCGAAGAGATGCGCCTGACCGCGCGACTCCCAGATCACCGAGGTGTTGACGAAAGCGCCGGCCTCGATGGTCTTGAACGGGTAGACGCGTACGTTCCCCTGGATGATCGATTCTTCACCAACGAGGCATTCATCGCCGATGACGGCGCCGTCCTCGATCCGCGCCGCACGCATGATGTCCGTGTTCTTCCCGACGACGCAGCCGCGCAGATTGCTGTGCTGGCCGATGTACACGTTGTCGTGCACGACCGCTCTGTGCAGGAAAGCCCCGCTCTTGACCACGACATTGGAGCCGACGACGGTGTGCTCACGGATTTCGGCATTCGCCTCGACCTTGGCGTAGTCGCCGATGTAAAGCGGTCCGCGCAGTACGGCGTCAGGGTGCACTTCGGCACCCTCGGCAACCCATACGCCAGGGGAGATCTCGAAGCCGTCGATCTCGACGTCGACCTTGCGCTCCAGGACGTCGGCCTGCGCCTTCACATAGCTCTCGTGGGTACCGACGTCTTCCCAGTAGCCCTCAGCGATATAGCCATAGATGGGCTTGCCTTCCTTCATCAGCTGGGGGAAGACATCACCGGACCAGTCGACGGAGACATCGGCCTCGACATAGTCGAAGACCTCGGGCTCCATGACGTAGATGCCCGTGTTCACCGTGTCCGAGAAGACCTGACCCCAGGTCGGCTTCTCCAGGAAGCGCTCGACCTTGCCCTCTTCGTCCACGATGGTGATGCCGAATTCGAGGGGATTCGGTACGCGCGTCAGGCAGACGGTGACGAGCCCACCCTTTTCCTTGTGGAAATTGATGAGGTCGGTGAGATCGAAGTCGGTCAGAGCATCACCGGAGATGACGAGGAAGGTGTCGTCCTTCAGCGCATCCTCGGCGTTCTTGACACTCCCGGCAGTACCGAGTGGCTTCTCCTCGTTGGCATAGGTGAGCTCCATACCGAGCTCCTCGCCATCACCGAAGTAGTTCTTGACCAGTGACGCCAAGAACTGGACAGTAACGACGGTCTCGTTGAGCCCATGCCTTTTGAGCAACCTGAGCACGTGCTCCATGATCGGGCGGTTCACCACGGGCAGGAGCGGCTTGGGCATGCTTGAGGTCATGGGACGAAGGCGCGTGCCTTCGCCTCCGGCCATCACGACGGCCTTCATGTCGGAAGTGTCCTCCTTGAAGAGACGACGGTCTAGCCGACTTCACCCGTCCAAATTGTCCCGCAGATTTCGAGCGCGGGCCATCGGAGCACTTCAGCCGCCCAATCGGGCCGAGCTCAATCGGCCATGGCGTCCGCCCGGACAAGCCGGCGGACCTGCACCACGTACAGGACTCCTGCCCACCAATAGAGGGTTGTACCCCATCCGGCGAACGCCCATCCGAAAATCGCAGCCAGGGACGCCAACCATCCACTTCCGTCACTGAGTAGCAGCAGCGGGAAGGCGTACATCAGGTTGAAGGTCGCCGCCTTGCCAAGAAAGTTCACCTGGGGCGGCGGATAGCCGTGGCGCCTGAGGATGCCCACCATCACCAGCAGAACCAGCTCACGCGCCAGAAGTGCAGCGGTCAACCACAGCGGCAGAATCTCCCGCCAGGTTAGGCCCACGAGAGTCGACAGAATGTAGAGCCGGTCGGCCGCGGGATCGAGCAGTCGGCCCAGGCTACTGATCTGGTTCCATCGCCGCGCGAGCTTCCCGTCCAGATAGTCACTGATGCCGCTCAGCATGAGCACAAGCAGCGCCCAGCCGTCGCTCTCGGGACCGCCGAACTCCGGCCTGAGGATCAGCCACAGGAAGACGGGTACGCCTACGAGGCGCGCCATGCTGAGGATGTTCGGGATGGTGAGGACCCGGTCCGTCTGGACGCGGGTCTCCTGGACCTCCACCCGGGGGCCTCCTGTGGGAAACGAGCCAATGATGCCCCTGACCTTACCCGCAGCCTTCGCCTTGCAGCGCGGAGGGGGTGGAGGCACTACCGGAAAACAAATCGGGAAAACAAAAAAGCTCCGACTCTCGGGCAATAAGCCCAAGAGCCGGAGCTCTACACAATTAGTTCGGCGGCGTCCTACTCTCCCACAGGGTCCCCCCTGCAGTACCATCGGCGCTGTGAGGCTTAGCTTCCGGGTTCGGAATGTAACCG